>JALZVK010000324.1 GCA_023301005.1 Saprospiraceae bacterium
AAATTAGTGCATACCCTTTGGTACGGACTCATTTTTTTATGAAGTCATATTGAAAAAGAATCCTTCAAGGGGGTAGATTATTTATTTCCTACTCCCTAACTTGGAGTTGCAGTAATTCATCAACACCATTAAAACAAAAAATCATGAAACCAACCAACTTAAAAACAAATGGAAAACTATTTTTTATATTATTTACAATAGGTATAATCTCCTCAAGCTGTTCCAACAAAATCAAATGCAGCGCAACCGATGATAAAAAATTAGGAGTAATTGAATACACAGCTGAATTTAAAACTTATGAAAATGAAGGTTCAAAAAACTCAATGACTTTCAAAGATTCTGATAACAATAGTTTTGTTTTAAATAAAACAAGTCCAAATGAAACTGTTCCACGAAGACTAGTGGAATATGAAATTTGTAAAAGTATAGATGTCAAACCATATACGGCTTACGCCTATTATGAATATGAAAACATTTCACATTTGTTTTCTAATGATTCAATGATTATTAATGTGGAAGCTCAGATTGCGAATGAACAAGGAGTTAGAACAGAAACCATATTTTTAAATTTTGGAAAAAATAATATAAGTCTTAAAGGAAAAATTCCAATTACAAATGTACAAGCGATTCAATCAGAAGAACCATTTGGAATTTTGTTTGAATTCTTTTCAAATTTTGAACTAGATAACCAAAATTATAATGATATTTGGGTTTTGAAAAAAGAAGGTGTAGGAATATACTATTCAAAAACAAATGGTATAGTTGCTATTGAAGCTGATGGTAAGGTTTATCATCGAAATTAATTAGCTTTTATAACAATACTCCTACAAATAAAAATAAGAAATTCTGCCAATGGTAAATATGACTCCCGAGAGGACGGAAAAATTTAAACATGTAGTCAATAACAGACAAAGCAATCTAACTGTTGTGTTAGAAAATGTACATGACTTACATAATATAGGAGCGATATTAAGAACATCCGATTCTGTAGGAATAAAAGAAATCTATGTTTTATATACCGAACCACATTTGGACAAAGAGCATTTACATTTAGCCGCTCGTTCATCATCAGGTGCGAGGAAATGGATTGATGTAAATTTCTTTACAAAAGTAGAACCATGCTTCGAAGCACTCCGAAAAAAGTATGATAAAATCATCTGCACACATTTAGGAGAAGAAAGTAAATCATTATATGATTTTGATTTAACGGAATCTGTTGCCTTGCTATTTGGCAACGAACATGCAGGAGTAAGTGAAGAAGTTTTAAAAAGATGTGATGGGAATTTTATCATTCCTCAAGTAGGAATGGTTCAAAGTTTAAATATTTCTGTAGCTTGTGCTGTCTCAATATATGAAGCTAAGCGACAAAGAATTTTAAAAGGTTGTTATACTTCAAATACAGAAGTTACGGAACCTGCACAACAAGCTTTATTAGATAATTATCTAAGGCGACATAAGTTGAAAATCAAAAACAGATCTGTAAAAAGATTGAATGATTAAATAGCGGATAATTAATTTCGCCCAAATAATTAAAAGGAAAAATATTTAGAAGAGAGAGAAGAGATCATTATATTGAGAGAGAAGAGAATAGTTATAGAATTTATTAAAAATCTCTAATTCCAACTTTCTGTTCCCTCTTCTAAATAAAAAACAAAACCAAAATACTAACGCATGGCGTTCCCTCATTTTCGACAAATGGATAAAATGGATTGCGGTCCGACTTGCCTTCGAATCATTGCGGAGCATTACGGCAAATCCTTTAGTTTGCAATATTTGCGGGAGCATAGTTATGTCGATAGGGAAGGTGTTTCTATTGAAGGTATTTGCGAAGCGGCGGAGCATATTGGCTTTAATAATCTCGCTGTAAAAATTGCATTAGACACAGATGATGAGGAAGAGATTTCACTACAAGATGCTCCTTTACCTTGTATCGTACATTGGAAACAAAACCACTTCATAGTAGTTTATAAGATTACTAAAAAATATGTTTACGTTTCCGATCCTGCCAAAGAATTAATCAAATATAAAATTTCTGAATTTAAAAAATCGTGGCTTCAAGATAAAGAAACAGGCGTTGCTTTATTATTGGAACCGACTCCCGAATTTTATACCCAAGAAGGAGAAGTCATCGAAAAACAAGGATTGAAATTTTTATTTCAATACCTCCGACCTTACAAAAAATTAATTGCACAACTTTTTGTAGGACTATTGTTAGGAAGTATTTTGCAATTGATATTTCCCTTCCTAACTCAGTCGATAGTTGATGTCGGAATTGAAAATCAGAATATCAATTTTATCTATTTGATTTTAGCGGCGCAGTTGATGTTGTTTTTAAGTCAAGCAACTGTAGGTATCATTCAAAGTTGGATTTTATTACATATAGGTACTCGCGTCAATGTCGCTTTGCTCTCTGATTTTTTATTTAAATTAATGAAATTGCCCATCGCCTTTTTTGATTCCAAAATGACTGGTGATATTCTACAACGAATAAATGATCATAAGCGAATCGAAATGTTTTTGACAGGTTCTACTTTGTCTGCGATCTTCGCTTTTTTCAATTTAATTATTTTCGGAATTATATTGTTATTTTATAGCAAAACGATTTTTGTAATTTTCTTAATTGGAAGTATTCTCTACATTTTGTGGGTGCTTCTTTTTATGAAAAAAAGAAGAGAAGTAGATTATGTAAAATTTGAAGAACTCTCTGAGAATCAAACTAAAATCATAGAATTGATTCAAGGAATGCAAGAAATCAAATTGCAAAATTCCGAACGAAAAAGAAGATGGGAATGGACAGAAATTCAAGCGAGATTATTTAGAGCAAATATTCGTTCATTGACTATCACTCAATATCAAGATACTGGAACTGCATTTATCAATCAGCTAAAAGATATTTTGATTTCTTTTGTCGCTGCGAAATCTGTGATAGATGGCAACATGACTTTAGGGATGATGTTGGCGGTGCAATATATAGTTGGACAACTTAATGCACCTTTGGTCAACATGATTAATTTTATTCGTAGTAGTCAAGATGCGACATTGAGTTTGGAAAGGCTAGGGGAGATTCATGGTAAAGATGATGAGGAAGAAGACAAAACTCAAAAGATAGATTCACTATTAGATACGCAAGATATTAATTTTGAAAATGTGAGTTTTCAGTACAACAAGTTGTCTGATCATGTTTTGAAAAATATAAATTTAAAAATCCCAAAAGGAAAAGTTACTGCAATAGTAGGTACAAGTGGAAGTGGAAAAACTACACTTGTAAAACTAATGTTAGGATTCTACGAACCGACTCAAGGTAACATCAGAGTTGGTGGATTTTTATTGAAAAATTTTAGAAAAAAGACATGGCGACAAAAGTGTGGAGCGGTCATGCAAGATGGTTATATTTTCTCTGATACAATTGCTAAAAATATTTCAGAAAGTGAAGATATGGTGAATAGAGAAAAGTTGCTCCAGTCAGTACAAATCGCTCATATTCAAGAGTTTATAGAAACTATGCCTTTGGGTTACAACACCATGATAGGTGCAAGAGGAAATGGAGTTAGTCAAGGTCAACGACAAAGATTATTGATTGCAAGAGCAGTTTATAAAAATCCAGAATACCTGTTTTTTGATGAAGCAACTAATGCTTTAGATACTCAAAATGAAAAGATAATTACTGAAAATCTAGAGCAGTTTTTTGAAGGAAGAACTGTTGTCGTAGTTGCCCATAGATTGAGTACAGTAAGAAATGCCGACCAAATTGTAGTCATCGAAAAAGGAGAAATTATCGAACTTGGAAAACATGAAGAGTTGATAGAAAAGAAAGGCTCGTATTTTAATTTAATAAAAAATCAATTGGAATTGGGTGGATAAAAAACTCTGCGCAATTCTGCGAAAACTCACTAAAAACTCTGCGGTAAAAAAAAAGTCAAAGTCAATAATAAATCAAAAAATGCCAGAAGAAAAATTAATCACCGACGCATCCAATATCTCGCTCAATGAGCAAGACCAAGTGCAGACCATTCTTGGAAAACCTCCAGGATGGATATTAAGATGGGGAATCACCTTTGTCTTCTTATCGGTGATGATGTTGATATGGATTAGTTGGCTAGTCAAATTTCCAGACATCATTCCCGCAAGAGTAATGTTGACCACAGAGATTCCTCCCGTTCATTTATTCGTGAAAATAGGCGGAGAAATCGAAACACTTCTAGTGAAAGACAAACAAGAAGTTGCCAAAGATGATTTATTAGCGATTATAAAAAATCCAGCTAATCAAGAAGATATATTTGAGTTAGAAGATTTTTTAAATAGAATAAAAAATAAAAATTCGGCAGAATTAGCGAAAGTGAAATTTCCCGTAAATCTATTGTTAGGGAATTTGCAAATACCTTATGCGACATTTACTCAAAACGTAAATGATTATAATTTTTTCCAAAACAAAAATGAAAACCAAGGAAAAATAGAGCAATTGAGAACACAACAATCTTTCTTAAAAGAAATGAATGTGTCCCTACAAAAGCAAGAAGTGACGATGAATAGCGCAATAGATTTAGCTCGAAAAAATTGGGAACGTTTAAAGACCTTACAAAAAGAACAAGCAGTAAGCATTCAAGATGTAGAAAAAGCAAAAGGTGAAATGCTCCAACTTCAAAGAGAGTTAGAGCGAATGCAATCTGGAATTCTAAATAATAAAATGAGATCGAGTAATTTAGAAGTGGCAATTATAAATTTAAATGAAGGTCGTAAAGATGGAAAAAATGAAAAGTCAATTTCTCTAAAAGAAAATGTAAATATATTGTTAAGCGGAATCGAAAATTGGAAACAACAATATTTATTACATGCTCCAATTGATGGAATTGTTTCTTTCCCAAATCCATTAAATGAAAATCAATTCTTTAATAGCGGAGATGAAATTATGACAATTGTCCCAGCTGATGGAGTAGGAGAGATGACTGCCAAAGCATGGTTGCCTGCTGCCAATAGCGGAAAAGTAAAAGAAAACATGGTCGTCAATATTCGCTTAGATGGTTATTCTTATCAAGAATTTGGAGTCGTTCCTGCTACTGTAAAAAGCAAATCACTTTTGCCACAAGAAGGAAATTATTTATTAGAATTAGAAATGCCGAAAGAGTTAGTAACGACTTACGGAAAGAAAATCTCCTTTCAACAAGAGATGCAAGGAACTGGAAATATCATCACAGAAGATAGAAGAATCATCGAGAGAATCTTTGACCAGTTTTTAAGTTTATTTAAAAATAGATAGCGATGAGCAAACGGAAATTTCAAGCAATCATCGAACACAACGGAACTGGTGGAATGTATATTATTGTTCCATTTGATGTAGAAAAAGAATACGGAAAAAAGCGAGTAAAAATTCTAGCCAAAATTGAAACTGAATATTACCGAGGTTCATTAGTAAGAATGGGCAGCCCTGACCACATCCTATTAATAAAAAAAGATATTAGAAATATTATAGGAAAAACAGAAGGTGATATGGTCAACATAGAATTAGAAGAAGATACCAAACCAAGAGTTGTCAAAGTCCCGAAAGATTTCCAAATACTATTAAATTCCAATCCATGTGTAAATATCTTTTTTCTAAATCTAGCATACACACACAAAAGGGAATATGTAAAGTGGATTGAAGAAGCTAAAAAAGAAGAAACTAGAATAAGAAGAATGAATAAAGCTATTAAGATGATGAATGAAGGAAAGAAAGGGAAGTAATTAATTTAGCAAAATGTTTCCCTAGTTATTCGGGCGGGTTGGGAATCTGCGTTGCTTGATTCGGTGAATCAAAAAGCGAGAGCAAAATAAATGGAGGGTTGCGGGTGCCTGCATGGTGGGTAGTCATTTATTTGATAAGAATTTTGTTTACTTTTTTTCGAATGAAAAAGTAAATCGCCAAAGGCAAATGTATCCAAAAAAACTTAATTTAAAATTTAGCAATTCACAAAATTGAAAGAATTATATTTTTATTTTTCAATTACCCAATCACAATTTTTAAAAATTCATTTTCATTCTAATTCAAATTATTATCTTTGCCAATAATGAAAAAAGGGAAAATCATACTAGAAAACGAAAGATTCGAATTGATGATAGAGCGACTCTGTCACCAGTTGATAGAAGAGTATGATGATTTCAAAAATACCTGCATCATTGGCGTCCAACCACGAGGCGTTTTCCTAGCCGATAGAATCCACAATCGGTTATGTTCCATCCTTAAAATCAAAAAATTAGAATACGGTAAATTAGACATTACATTCTACCGAGACGATTTCCGTACTAGAGCAAAACCACTTGCAGCTAATTCAATGGAAATGGATTTTTTGATAGAAAATAAAAAAGTGATATTGGTTGATGATGTATTATTTAGTGGTCGAACCATTCAAGCAGCAATGTCTGCATTGAATGATTATGGAAGACCACAACAAGTAGAATTGGTTGCATTGGTAGATAGAAGATTCAATCGACATCTTCCCATCCAATCAGATTATATAGGCGTAACTGTCGATGCCGTGGACGAAGCATATGTGCAAGTTCAATGGCAAGAGACAGATGGAAAAGATTGTATTATTTTGTTTTCAAGAAAAGAAGATAAATATAAATGAGCAATAAAGAACTCACTACGAAACACTTATTAGGAATAAAATATTTAACTCCTCAAGACATTCAACTCATTTTTGAAACTGCTGAAAACTTTAAAGAAGTTATCAATCGTCCTATTAAAAAAGTTCCTTCCCTTCGTGATGTAACTGTTGCTAATTTGTTTTTTGAAAATTCCACACGAACTCGAATCTCCTTCGAACTAGCTGAAAAAAGACTCTCCGCTGATATTGTAAATTTCTCCGCTTCCAGTTCCTCCGTCAAAAAAGGTGAAACACTTCTCGATACTGTCAATAATATTTTATCCATGAAAGTTGACATGGTGGTGATGCGTCATCCTGCGCCAGGTGCGCCTGCTTTCTTAGCCTCAAAAATAGATGCTAACATTATCAACGCAGGCGATGGAACTCACGAACATCCAACGCAAGCATTGTTAGATGCGTTTTCGATGAGAGAGCAAGTAGGAGATTTAAAAGGAAAAAAAATAGTAATTATCGGAGATATATTACATTCCAGAGTTGCGTTAAGTAATATATTTTGCCTACAAAAGTTAGGCGCAAAAGTAAAAGTCTGCGGACCTCCAACTTTAATCCCTAAGTTTATCAATGAACTTAATGTCGGAGTAGAATATGATATACGAAAAGCATTAGAATGGTGCGATGTTGCCAATGTCTTACGTATCCAATTAGAACGACAAGACATCAAATATATACCTTCGATAAGAGAGTACGCCAACTACTTCGGAATCAATAAAAAAATGTTGGATGACTTAAAAAATGAAGTCATCATCATGCACCCAGGTCCAATTAATCGAGGAGTCGAATTGACAAGCGATGTAGCAGATTCTGACCAATCTATCATTTTACAACAAGTCGAAAATGGCGTAGCTATAAGAATGGCAGTATTATATCTTTTAGCAGCAAAAAGGTAGTGGAATTCGTTGAATAGATACAACCTATCGTTATAAAATTTCATCTTTATACATGTTGATTAGAATAAATTCTAATCTTATTTATCTTTCAAATTTAAATGTGAAAATCACTTTCTGAAATATAATATCATTCTAAGTGATTGATAATCAAATGTTTAGAAAGATAAAATTAAACATCCAACAAATCCTCATAAATCTAATATTAAAATCTTAGAGTTAAACTCTCCAGATTTAAGTTTTTAATATTCTTCGATAGATATTGAAATTAGTTATATTGTGAAATAGAATCAAAAAATAACTTATATGAATACTTCTAAATTTCTTTTAGTTATCCTGATTGCAATAACCTCAATGAGCATTTCTAATGCTCAAAATTGTAGTAGTTATATTGCTCAAAATAAAAAATTAGGCAGCACTCACTTGTTACGTTCTGCTAATCAAACTTTAGTTGTTCGTGGAAATTACACTTACAGCTTAGAGCTTAAGAATGATGAAAAAGGGGTAAGAGCCGAATTCATTTCTAACAATGGAGTGGACTTAAATGAAGGTGACGAAGTCATTTTTATGGATAATACTCGTTCTCGAAAAAGTTACCGATTTGTAGGAACTGGAGAGATTAAAACCTCTAGAGGAACGCCAACTCAAACTAATGATTTGGAGTTAGACTTGGCAGCTATTAGTTGGTTTGCATCTTCAACTATCAGTACGATTTATATTAAAAATAATATAAGTAATCGGATGGTGAAATTTACAGTAAACTCAAATCGGCAAAAAGAATTTAAATCTTTGGCTAAATGTTTTGATAGAACTGTAGATAAAACTAAAGTTAAAGATGTTGTTTTAACTGGAAATGACTTTAGCCCAGCTGGTGGTCAAAGTCAATCTAGAACAGGTTCTAATTCAGGTGGTAGTTCTGGTGTAAGTCGTACTGGTGGAAGCGGAAGTGGAAGCGGAAGTGGAAGCGGAAAAAGAGTAACAGACATTAGTTTGTTAAATGATGAAGAGTTAGCTGCTTTGAAAAAAGAACTCGGTGAGACTAAAGCTCAAATCCGTGAAGAAATTCAAATGGAGAAAGATAAAGGGGAAAAGATAAAAGTAAAATTACAAGAAGACGTAGCTGCTGCAAGAGCTCAAGCTGAAGCGAAAAAAACAGAGTACGCTCAAGAAGTTTTAGAAGAAAGAAAAAAATCTCAAATTGAAATTGATAAATCAAAACAGGAGGTTGCCGAAGCAGTTGGTGATGCTCGTGCAAAAGGTAGTAGTGAAATTGATAAAATTAACTTAGGTGTTGCTGATGCTAAATCAAAAGCTAACGATGAAGTTCAAAAAGCAAAATTACAAAGTGCAGAGGAAGTAGTAGCGGCGAAACAAAAAGCTGCCGAAGAAATCAAATCTATTAAAGATAAATTAGAATTGGCTAAACTGGAGTATGCCGATGAAGTTTCTGCTGCAAAAGAAAATGCTACGAATGAGCTGACTAAAATTAGAGAAGAAACTCAACAAGTGATTTTAGAAGCTAGAGAAAAAGCAAAAACTGAAAAAAATAAAACTACTCTAGATGTTGTTGAATCTAAGAAAACTGCTTCAGATCAAATTTTACAAGTAAAAGAAGAAACTGCGGAAGCAGTAGCACAGGTAAGAGAAAATGGTGTTTTGGAAAAACAAAAAATTGCATTTGATATTGCTGAAGCTAGAAGAAAAGGAGAGGAAGAGAAAGCTCTTATCTTAGAAAACAATGCTTCTGAAATTGCAGAAATGAAAGAAAATGTAGCGAAGCAAAAAGAGGAAACTGCAAAAGAAATTGGCGATGCTAGAAAGAAAGCTGCTGATGAAATTAGCGATGCTCAAAAACAAGTAGCGGAAGAAAAAACAAAAGCTAGTGATGAAGTTGCTGCTACGAAAAAAGAATCCGCTGATGAAGTGGCTGCTACAAAACAAAAAGCTGCTCAAACAATTCAAGAGATAAATGCAGAGGAAGCTGATAAAGTAAAAATTGCTCAAGAGAAAGCGGCAGAAGAAAAAACTAAATTAGCTTCTGAAGTAATTTCTGCAAAAGAAAAAGCTGCTGCTGAAATTGCTAGAATTCAAGAGGAAGTTAAAAAGTCTATTGAAGCTTCTAAAGCTGCGGAAGAGGCTGCTCGAAAAGAATCTGCCGAACAAGTTGCTGCTGCTAAATTAAAAGCGGAAGAAGAAATAGTTAAAGCTCAAAAAGAGGCAGCTACTAATGTTACTTCTGCAAATGAAAAAGCAGCGGAAGCAAAACAAACTTATGCTAAAGAAATTGCAGAATCTCAAAAAGTTTCTCAGGATAGAATGAAAGCAATTCAAGCTGAAGTTGCTGAAAAAATTGCAACAGCAAAAGCTAAAGAGAATGAAACCAAATCTTTGTCTGCAAAAGAGGTAGCAACTGCTAAAGAAAAAGCTGCGGCAGAAGTTAGAACTGCACAAGAGAATGCTGCAAGAGAAATTGCTAAAGCAAAAGAGAAAGAAGCATTGACTCAACAAGAGTCTGCGAATAATGTAGCGGAAGCAAAACGAAATGCAGCAGAAGCAATTGCTAAAATAAATAAAGAAGAAGCGGAAAGCGTAGGTAAAGCAAAAGAGAATGCAGCGAACGAAAGACAAAAAATTGCTAACCAAGTTGCAGAAGCTAAAGAACGTGCTGCAAAAGAAATGTCGTTGACAAAAGAGAATTTAGCAAATGAAGTTAAAGAGTCAAAAGAGGCTGCTGCCAAAGCTAAGCAAGAAGCTGCTGTTTCAGTTGTGGATGCGAAGAAAGAGGCGAGTGCTAAGATTGCAGAATCGAAACAAGAAGCTGCGACTCAAGTTGCTGCTACGAAGTTGAAGTCTGTTGAGGCAATTGCTAAAACAAATAAAGAGACTGAAGAGAAAGTTGCTGAAATGAGCCAACAAGTTGCAGAAGCAGAGAAAAAAGCAAAAGAAGAAATGGGCGCACTTAAAATTCAAATGGTAGAAGAAGAAGCAAAAGCTAGAAAAGAAAGTGCGGATAAAAAAGCTCAATATGTAAAAGATGCAGAAGAGGCGCGTAGCAAATCTCTAGAAGAAATTGCAGCAGTTCAAAAAGAAAGTTCTGATGAAATTTATCAAGCAAAGCAACAGTCAAAAGAGGAAATTTTAAAAGTAAAAGAAGATGCTAAAAATCAAATGGCGGAGCAACGTAAATTGATCCAAGAGGAAGAAGCTAAGTTAGCGAAGGCTAAAGAAGATTTGAAAGCTGCTGAAGAGAAATTAAAAATGATAGAAAAAGAGATTAAGGAAAAGCAGAATTAAGAATATTTTAAAATAAGGAATTTATGAAAGTAAATTTCTATTTATAACAATACAATTCCAACTTTAAAATTAATTTTAAA
>JALZVK010000325.1 GCA_023301005.1 Saprospiraceae bacterium
TTGGGCTTTAGCCATATAATACAAAAGTATGTATGGCTAAAGCCTAAGAACTTTGATTTTTACCCCGACTTAAAAGTCGGGGCTATGAAATTCTTATACCCAAAATATTTGATTCGTCCTCCTCTTGCTAGGAGGTAATTTTATTCCTCTACAAGTTTGTCTTATTTTTTTCATTTAATATATTTACAAAAGTATACACGTCTATTTGTCTCCACTAGAACATCCTAAAAAATTAATTAAATCGTACATTACGATTCTAATAAATTTATCAGATTTTTAAAACAACTCCAATTTAATATTCAAAACAAATGATTTTAATCTTATTATTTATCGCCGCTTCGTTTCTAGCATATAGTAACGGCGCCAATGACAACTTCAAAGGAGTCGCTACATTATTTGGTAGTGGTACTACCGATTATAAGAAAGCAATTTCTTGGGCAACGATAACTACATTAGCAGGTTCTGTTGCAGCAATATTCCTAGCTAGTAGCTTAGTTAAAAATTTTTCGGGGAAAGGATTAGTTCCTGATACCTTGATACAATCGCCAACATTTGCAATATCAATTGCATTGGGTGCAGCTATAACTGTATTTTTAGCAACCAAAATTGGAATGCCTATTTCGACGACACATAGTTTAGTAGGAGCATTGTTTGGAAGTGGAGTAGTAGCTGTAGGGAAAGCATTTAATTTTGCGAAACTAGGAAAAGTATTTTTGATGCCATTGATAGTGAGTCCACTTATGGCAGCGGTTGTTAGTTTGATTTTATATCTCATATTTAGGCGGGCGAGGAAAATGGCAGGCGTCGAAAAGGAATCTTATGTTTCTATTGGAAATGAAATGATACCTCAATTAGAATTTGAAAAAAATAAAGCAGTTCATTTGAATTTAGCTAACGCTGCAAATGTTAGCACTCCTGCTATCGAAAGATATCAAGGAGAATTTGTAGGAATTAGTGCTCAAAAAATGTTAGACTTTTTTCATTTTATTAGTGCGGGGATTGTGAGTTTTGCGAGAGGGTTAAATGATACTCCAAAAATAGTTGGACTCTTAGTCGTGATAAATACTTTGGATATTAGAATCAGTATGATAGCTGTGGCTGCTGCTATGGCAATTGGTGGATTATTGAATGCAAAGAAAGTAGGGGAGATGATAAGTAAAAGAATTACTCCTATGAATAGTGGTCAAGGATTTACGGCGAACCTTGTGACGGGTCTTCTAGTGACGACTGCAAGTATTCATGGAATGCCTGTATCTACGACTCACGTTTCTGTCGGTTCTATTTTTGGAATTGGAACGGTTACTAAAAAGGCTGATGTGAGTGTTGTGAAAAAGATTTTACTTTCTTGGTTACTTACTTTGCCAATTGCTGCGACGATAGCTGGGGGGATTTATTTTGTTTTGATTTCGCTTGGTGTAGCTTAGATGTTTTGGATTTACTTTTATTGAATTAATAATAATTTTTGAAAAAAAAAGATGGTTTGTTTAAACCATCTTTTTTTTGTTAGTAAAGATTTGTAATTGTATTGTTGTGGAGGTTTAAAAAAAAACAACTAAGAGTTATTTTTAGATTGATAGTTTATTTTTCTTTCTCCCATCCTGGATCATTTTGTTCAATACAAGGTTCTGCCAGTTTAGTTTTTCATTTTAAATCTTCTTTTGAAAACGAATGATTTATTTTGTTAGGAGAAAAACTGAATCCCTCGAGCGTTAATTCTTCTTTGAATTCAGGATCTTTATTTAACAGAACAATATATTTATCATATTGATTTTTGTCTTTTACTTCTTGGTAAATATTTTTCATTAAACTTTTGCTCTTATTGACCAAGAAACACATTATAGAGTACAGTATTGAAAAACTTTCCCTTGAATAATAGTATTACAAATCCAACACAATTTTGCCTTGTTTTGCTCTCGAAACACAAAGACACATTTTATTACCTACCATTTTTTCTTCTTCACTCAAGACAGCATCTCTGTGGTCTATCGATCCTTCAATCACCTTAGTAATACAGGTGCCACAAGTTCCCTGAAGACAAGTATATTCTACTTTGATGTTGTTCATAAGAAGTACATCTACTATAGATTCCTCTTTGTCAACGTTAAGTGTTTTGCCACTTTTGTTCAAAACAATTTCGAAAGGTTTGGGAGTTAACATCTCTAAAGTATCTATAACAAATAGTTCTTCTTTAATTTGGTCTGTTTTCCAGCCTTGGTCAGTTGCGGTCTTTTTGACCCATTTATTAAATCCAGTCGGACCACATATATATACTAAAGTATTATCATTTGGAGTTGCCAATACTTTTGATAGGTCTATAGATGATTTACCATTCTTGTCTAAGTGTATTTCTGTATTCGGGGCAAAAGTCCAATTTTGAAGTTCGTACCGAAACGGTATTTCAGTTTCTTCTTTTGCACAAATATGAAATTCAAAATGCTTATCCAATTCTATTAATTTATGAGCCATAGAAATAAAAGGAGTAATACCTATTCCACCAGCAATCAAAATATATTTTTGAACATCCTCATAAAGCAAAAAATTATTTTTAGGTGTAGATATAATTAACTCACTTCCTTCGACTATATTTTCATGCAGTTCTTTTGAACCTCCTTTACCATTGCGTTCTAATTTTACAGCAATTTGATATTTGTTTTTTTCATAGGAAGGATTGACTAATGAGTACGATCTTATCTTTCCACTTGGTAGATTAATATTGATATGTGACCCGCTGGTAAATGCAGGAAATTCATCTTTTCCAATCGGTTCAAAAATAAAGCTCTTGGTGTCTTTAGCAACATCAAGAATAGCAGTAAGCTTTGCATTCAATACTTTATCTCCATTGTCAATGACTCCGCTTGATAAAATCCTATTCTTAAAGTTTACATCAGGCTTCGAAAATACACTTCGTTTCGGAATGTATTGCTCTCGAAAAACACCATTTGCCAAATCCCACGCTTTATGATATTTATACCAAGGTACATGTGGTAAAAAATGATGTATGGCATGACTATCTTGTCCCCATAGCGCTTTCAACATATTTTTGTTTCCAGAGATATTATAAGTTGCTTGAAAAGGATGGCTATTCCAATGTACACCTTCAGGATGTGGTAAGTAAGCAAAAAGATAAGTAGTAACCCCACTCCCAATACGAGTAGGAATAAGATACCATATTAAAAACTCATACCAGTACGGACTAGATAACATTGCTATTGTAAAAATCAGATTAACGATTATCGAACAGGTAACTAATACTCTCATTTTAACAGGAGTCCTACTCCATACCCTTTTGAAAAACCATTGGAAAGTAAAATACTCTTGAAAAAAAAGTGCGAAGTAGCCGAATGGATAATATTTCGTTGGTATTCTTACCATCGCTTCATCAGGGTCTAAATCCTTGTCTCCAACATATCTATGATGAGTTAAATGAAAATACCGATAGACCGTTGTACTGATGGAAGGAAAAAGAATATTCCCAGATACAGTTCCTATAAAATCATTTAAATATTTATTGGAAGATACTGCTCTATGTGTGGCGTCATGTAGAGTCGTAAATGAAGTATAAATTCCAAATATTAAAAAAGGATAGACTATCCACAATGAAACTCCTCTTGAAGCAAAATAGATACCACCTAAAAATAGAGTCCATGTTAATAAAAATAATCCTATTTGTGTAATAGAAATAAGCTGAACGGTAGATACTGATTTATATTTAGGATCCTTAACCACTTGATTGATAACTTCTCTGACCTTAAGATTATTTGTTACTATACTCATTATTGATTGTAATTAAATTTTTTCTAACCTATCTATTTAGGATAGGAATTAAATTATCATTTCTTGACTTTCTTTACTATGCCTTTGTATCTAAAGGTAGTTTGTGAAAAAATACTCTGCTGTAAAATTTTATATCAGTCAGTAATATAAAATAAGAAACTTACATTTCCATGTGTAACGTCCCCCTAATTATCGGACAAAATTAAGTGAGTAAATAATAAACGTAATAAAAGGTATAACTTTGTTTTGCGAAAGTAACCTTCAGGCTCTCCTTACCCGATAGTTGTGTCGGTCAATATCTTTCCAACAACGTACATCTTGGTAATCAATTTCTAACCTAAATCTAACTCTTTTTTTAGAAATCTGTATCATCGTAATTTGACTTTTTTCATACAGCGTCCAAAACATACTTGGACTTAGCATCGCAATTGAACCATGTGTGTGTATATTGTTATAAGTTGTGTAGAATCGATTTAGTCGTTGCTCTACTTGTTCTAAATTTTTGAAAAATTCTAATTTCAAAGACTTTCCTAATGTTCTGTGAAAACGTTCTACGTGTGCATTTTCTTCAGGCGTATAAGGATGAGTAAAAACTTGTCCTAAATGATTGTCTTTAAAATATTGCTGAATCATTTTGCTACAAAATTGTTTCCCATTATCATTTCTCACTTCTATATCGATTTCTTTTCCCAGCATATTAGCAGGCTGTAAGTAGTCAATAATAATTTCATCCCAAATTTATTTGACTTGATTTTCTCTCATTGACAAACCTACTTTCCATTGTAATACATATCTGGTAAATGTGTCAATGACAGTCAGAATGTAGCCATAGCTAGCTTTTCCTTCAATCCAAACATATTTTATGTCCATCTCTAATACTCGTAAATTACTTTTTCTTTTTTTCTTCGAATTTGCAACACATCATTATATCCACAATTATTTAAGTCCGATACAGATTTTTCTACTCCTTCAATTTTTACTTTTTCAAATTCCCAATCTCCATAGATTTTCAATTTCGATTTATACTCTAATGTATTTGTCAAA
>JALZVK010000326.1 GCA_023301005.1 Saprospiraceae bacterium
TCAATGTTGTACCATAAATTTCCTACTCACAATTCCACCTCCATTTTGCAAAGTCAAAAAATAAGTTCCCGACGGAAATGAAGACACATCAAGTTGATAAGTCCACTCTTTTTCAAATACGGGAATGTCTTGTTGGAAAATGGATTGACCGAGAAGATTAGTTACTTGAAGTTGGAGATTTTTTTGTAACAATGCATTTACGAGTTTGATATTTAAATAATTTTTGACTGGATTAGGGTAAATTGTTACATGTTTCTCTTGAAAGATTAGATTATGATTAGAGACCAACATAGACGAATCTATATCAATCATCATATATCTGGTTTTAGTACCAAGTTTTAAATATTCAGTAAAATTATTATTCCATCTGAATTCATGTAGTCTAATTGCAAAGGCATATGTTCCAGCATCTTGAGGTGATGACCAGTAAAATCCATTAACTCCTACTTCTAAAGAATCAGCTATAGGAAGAGTATATCCATCATCCACAAAAGGTATAAATTCAGCAGTAACAAAATCATAGATGTTGAACTCGGTTGAAAATAGCGAATGAATTAAAGCACCATCATCTATAAACGAAAACTCATTATGATTAGAAAAGAAACCTACTTGGTCATTACTAAAATCATGTATATAAAGTGAATCTCGTATTTTTAAATACTTATCAGATGAGTTTGAAATATTATCAACATCAGCTAATAAAAAACTATCTATTACTTCAATTTCAAAAGCACCTAAAGTATCATATTGGTGCGAACTTGAAAATAGAGCTACATAAATATTGCTATTAGGTATTATAGTGTTTACTGGGATCAGAACATTTGAAGTGCCATCACCCCAATTGACTGTAACACTATCTAAACCTTGATTTTCTAAATATATTTGTAAATCCAATGAAGCGATTTGAGTGGAACTAATATCTATAGATAATTCTCCTCCTCTTAATCCTTGAGAGTAAATACCTAAAAAGGAGTGTACAAAAAGTACTGTAAAATAGAGTGATAATCTCATTTAATTTTTTTTAGTTAAAAAGTCAGCAATAGGGATTTATGATTACTATTGCTGACTTCTTTATATTAGTGTATAATTATTTTTGAAGTATAACCTTTTACTATACTCTCCTGATTGTAGTTAACAAAATAAACACCTTTAGCTAAATGACTAATATCTATATTAAATTTGTTTCCTTGATAATTTTTTTCAAATACTTTTTTACCTGCTACATCAACTATTGATATTTTAGAATTGTTACTAATATTAGAGATAATTTCAACTGTGAAAATTCCATTACTTGGGTTAGGATATATAGTGAATTCAGATGAGGATTTTAAAATATCTATAGAATTTGTTGAAATAAAGTCAGCAATAGCTAATCTTGCAATAAATCCATTTGGTAATGTTGATGCTTGCTCCTGAAAATAAGTCAGATCAACAACACCATTAATTGGGAATTGACTAGGAAATTCTTTACTTCCTGAGGGTGGGGGAAAAACTGTGAAATTGATTCTAGGATGAGTAGTACCTGTTGAATAAAGTTTTCTAGTACCATTATTTATAATTTTTATACTTCCAGCTGATACCTTTTCTTCTCTATTTCCTCCTAAATATGTTGACCAAATAAACTCATTAGCTTCACTAAATCCAGCGTAAAACACATCAGAAGGCGGTGTTTGAAAATTAAGAAAAGGAAAAGGGTCTCCTCCATATATAGGTACTCCAAGGTCATCTACTTGATAGAAAGAATTAAGTGTTTCACAAATAGGTAGTTCAATAGAAGACAAAGGTACAATACAATACTCAGCAGGAGATACAGGTATATCGCAATATGTTTCTCCTCTCAAGTACAAATTATTATTATTATCAAAAGCGATACCTGGTTGAGTGACATTAACAAGATTGCCACCTGAAAAATTATCAGGATGTCCACTACAACCGAATCCAGTTGACCATATAGGTGTTCTATTATTAAATTTCACAATAAATGCACTAGACCCATCAAAAATTTGCTGAAATTCATTTGATGAAACAGTAGGATGTGGTAACGAAAATAAATTTGTTGTATATCCTGTGATTGCCCAAATAGTTGGATCATTTGAGAATTTAATGACATCGCTACCTCTTTGATTAAATTCTCCTCCAACTCCTCCATAATAAGTTGACCAAAGTAGTTCAAGGTTACTTGAAAATTCAACAATAATTAAATCATTGTTAAAAGACCCTATTGCTCCTCCATTCGCATAAAGCTGTTCGTAAGCGTTATTCGGAGTACATAATTGAAAATTATTACTAAAGTTGTTTGCATTATTTGAAGGGCTAGATATATTTTCTGATGTAGTAGTATTAGTATTTCCAATACAAAAAATATTGCCTGTATGAGGATTAATTTCAATATCACCGAATGAATCATCACCTTCTCCTCCAAATAATGTTCCCCATAGAATACTTTGGTTTATAACATCTAATTCTAATACAAATCCATCATCAGATTCATTTATATTATTTAACTTGTTATATGTACCGTTGATTGTTGGAATTAAATTTGGAGAATCTCCATCTGTTACACCACATACAAACATTCTATTATCATGTTTAGTAATTCCGGTAATAACATCTTCTTTGTGAGTTCCTATATACTTTGAAAAAAGCAAATTATCTCCTTGTTCATTTAGTCCAAATATTAAACCATCAGATACTCCTCCATTATAAGAAGAAGAGGTCGTTGGTAAATCAGTACTATTAGTTTTTCCTACAATATAAAATTCTATTTCTCCATTTGAGTTCGATATAATCCCATCAAGTACTTTTTCTTCTTCTGTTCCTCCCAGAACAGTAGCCCATTTTAGTTGGCCTATTTCATCAAACGAACCAACAAAGGCACTACTACTATTAATACCAAAAGTTGTTATAGTGATATTTGGAGTAGTAGGTATATTGATCTTTCCTGTTTGACCAAAAATCCCAAAGATTTCATTTTCAACACCAGTTGAAAGTACATCAATATAAGGAATACTAGAAGACTGATAAAAAGGAGTAATCCAATGTTCTTCCCCAGCAGAAGTATTAATTATTGCATCTTCTGATATTTCAAAAACTAAAGTTAAATTAGGATTATAATTTCCTATTGAATTAAAGGAAACTTCTTCATTTGTTATAGAATAATTTGGTTGCCAATTTAAATTTACTTCACTTCCATTACCATCAATTTGAAAAGCTTTTGCTTGAGGGAATGTAATGTTATTCCATGAGGTTCCTATAAGTAACTCGTTATTTATTCCTGTACTTAAATTATTTTGGCCATTAAAAACTAATGCAATTTCAGAAGGATTAGAATTTGGCTTACAAATTAAATAAAATTTTGAACCTTTACTATTTGATGAAAATACTAAATCAATATTATCATAAATATCAGAATAAACAATATTATCAAATGCCCTAACACGAGCTCTTCCTTCAGGAATATGTGCTAAAAAATAATTAAAATATGTTATTTTCTCATTGAGAGGTGCAACTCTCATACTGTTTCTTACATCTGCATTGTCATTAAAAATCATATCAACTCGATGCAAGGTATCTTGAGTACTTAAATCGGTAGGAATATTAGCTACGACCATACTTAATAAATCATTTGCAAAGTAAAGATTCGTATTGTAATCTTGATTGTAAAATTTAATATTTGGAGTAACAACTCCATTAATATCCGTTAATTGACCTTTATTTTCTATATAGTTAAATGGAGCAATAGGGCTGTCATTTGGGGGTATGATTAATTCATGCTTATGATATTTTACAGTTAAATAAGTATCATGTTCATTTTCATTTTTACTACCTCCTGAAATTGAGACATTACCTTCACCATCCAAATTAATATTAACTGCTTCATCATCTTTATTGTGTATTCCATTAAAATTAGTTTTCCAAGTTTCTAGTCCATCTATATCATATTGGTATAAACTAAAATCTTTATTTCCATCAACTGCTTCTTGATAATAGCCAGTAACAAATACCTCCGAAGTAGTCGCTACCTTAACATCATTGCCTTCATGTATCCCTTGTGCTGTTGAAGTATTTTCCCATATTTGTGTACCAGAATTGGAGTATTTTATAGTAGTTGTTTTTCTCCCACTTCCTAATGTAGAATATCCTGTAACGTAAACATCATTATTTGAATCAAGTGTAATTGCTTTAGCTACATCATCACCTGAGTTAATTGAATTGTAAGTAACTGTCCATACGATATCTAATTCTGGATTCAATTTTATAGTTTTAAAATCAAATCCTTGATTAGTTATTACAGCTCCTGTGATATAAAGATTTCCTTCATCATCTAATATGGCATCATTGACTTTTTGTAATTCTAACAATATCCCACTAGTAATGGTAGTACTTAATAAAGCACCACTATTTGCATTATATTCTAATTGAGCTTGTTCATAAATACCACTACTAGTTTCTACAATTCCAAGTACGTTAACAATATTACCATCAACACTCCCAATACCTGCAATATCATCTAGTCCTGCATTATCATAAGTATTATTCCATTGCTCTATACCATTAGAATTATATTTAATTGTTACAAAATCTGATTGTGTATTAGAATTAACCGCTCCTCCAATCACATAAATTTGATTGTTGGAATCTACAAATACTTTTTTAGCACCATCATCTTTATTAGCAGTTCCGTCAAATAATCGATGCCAAAGTTCTACTCCAGCAGGAGAATATCTAACAGTAAAGGCATCATAACTTTCAGTATTATCATTATAAACTGATCCAACTATAACTGGTCGTTGATTATTATCTAATATCATATCTCCAACAAAAGCATTTTTGGAACCAATATTAAAATCTTGTGTCCATAAAAGCTTACCTTTTTTATTGTATTTTGTTAGCGTTATATCATAGAAGTAATTTGTATTTCCAGGGGTGGAAATGCCTGATCCGTTAAGGGTGGATGTCGCTACATACAGTTGGTTTTGACTATTATAGAGACTAACAGAATGAGTAGTCAAATCATTGTCGTTTGTTAATCCTGTGGATTGATACCATTCTTCAAGATAATAGGTTTCTTGAGCTGTAAGAGAAAGGTTAATTAGAAAAGAAAGAATAAATAAATAGCTTAACTTTTTCATGATTCTAAAGTTTTAAAAATTATAGAAATAAATTCAATTGTTACGTTTATCTATGGCATTATAAAATGCGAAATATTAAACAAGTACTAATTGTTCATCGACTTTTTACAGAAAAAACCTCTTGGCTAATATTTGAAAATGAAAAGTTAAATGATATGGAAATTGCTGTGTAAGTTTATTTTTATAAAGCAAAATCCAAAAGAATAGTAGGATTAAATTTAATTATTAAGTTGAGAGGTTTTAGTTATATTTTATATAGTTAGAAAATAGTAATGTTTATCTTGTTAATCAAATGTAATAAAATTTGTATAACATTTATGTATGTATAGAATTGTATTTTAATATATTTTTAATACTAATTCGATTTATTTTTAATATGAACTTGATGTAAAATTGCAGTTACTCATATCTCAAAACTCCCGACTAAAATTCTCAATCGCCCTCCTAATATCTTTTTTATGACGTTTCTCTTGTCTATCCATCGACTCAATCTCACCCAACAATTCACTTAATTTTTCTTTTGCTTCTTCAGGTCTTTCTGTGAGTTTTAAAAATTTAGCATACTCCAAACGATTCGGATAATTCCCAAATCGAATATTCATTTCTTCAAATAACTCATTAGCCTTTTTGTCATTTTTAATATAAAAAAAAGACCAAGCGTAAGCGACCTTTTCATCTGACTTATTAAAAGCAGTAGTATCTTTTATTTTACTTCCATAATCAATAGCGCTCTGATAATCTTCATTGAGGTAACTACTTTTGACAACTTTTTTTAGTAAACCAATATCATCATCGTACACAGGATTTTCCAAACAAGACTTTAATAAAATCAAAGCTCTGTTATGATTTCCTATCAAAGTATACTCGTTGGCGAGTTCCATTTTTTTGGCAACTGTATCGGAGAAGTTAAGTTCCTTTTCGAGTTTGTCGATTTTATAATTATCATTTAAAACATGTTTTACTTCCTCCGAAATATTATCAATATTTTGTTGACTATAAAAGGTATGATATAAATACAACAAACATCCAAAGAGTGGAAATATGACGATTAAGTAATAATATTTTTGAGGTGCATTATTGGAATAAGCATGGTACAAACAAAAAATTTCTAATAAAAAAATAGGGGAGAGGAGTGGTAGCATTGTTTTGTAAATGTATTGTTATATAAAAAAAGAATTTTGATTTTTTACAGATTGGATGACTGCTTGTTTCTTCGCATTTTTATGTGCAGATTGTCCAAAAGAAAACTTTGGAAAACGATAGCCAAAATTAAAAGGGTAAATTTTTTCATAGTAAAGGTTTTTAGTTTTGGAAAAATTTATTTTCAATTTAAAGATAGGGAAAATGTGTTTAAGTGTATATGTATATAGGTGTATATGTTTTCGATTTATTTTGTTTGTTTTTTTGAATAAGGGAAATAGGGAAGACGGATTTGAGAAGTTAGAAGTTTTTACGAATTTACTTCTTCTACGATTTTTCAGAACATTCGAACATTCGAACATTCGAACATTCGAACATTCGAACATTCGAACATTCGAATTTTGAAGT
>JALZVK010000327.1 GCA_023301005.1 Saprospiraceae bacterium
TTTTTTTTTAAAAATCCATACCTAAAGCAAAATGCAAAATAGGATCTTGTACCACTCTAGTTTCGATTCCCCATCCATAATCCAATCTAACAAAATATCCAAATAGTGTACTTCTTACTCCAAATCCATATCCAGCTACTATTGGATCTCTGAAATAATTTACTCTAATTGTTACAGGTGCATTGGCACCTTCAATGACTGTTGTGTTCAAAGGATTCTCTTCAGCAAAAGGAGTCAAACCTTGCCAAGCAGTTCCTATATCAAAGAAACTTGTTAATTGTAAATTACGGAAGAAAGAAGACCGAATAGATTTAGCAAAATATTTAATAACAGGTACTCGAAGTTCTGCATTGAATAAGGCATAAGAACTACCATTTCTAATATTACTTTTGAATCCTCTTAGATTAGTTGCTAAACCTTGGTAAGCAAAATTATCAGTTTGAGGAGATGGAATTTCAGTATTAAAAGAAGGAAACAACCACCCATCTACTCCACCAAGTGTATAAAGAATATTTTCAGAACCAAACGAAGTTCCTGCTGCAAATCGAGCTGCCAAAATAGATTTCTTATCCAATCGTTGGTAATGACGAGCGTCCACTCCCAGTACAGTCATAAATCCTTTCGTGAAATCTACTTTGAAGTCATCAATCAATTCTACATCAAATCGTTTTAATACTTCAGCGGTAATTTTATATCGAGTTCCATTTTTGATATTAATGTCAACATCTAAAGTATTATCAAAAACATATTCCAACTTAATTCCAAGTCTCTGCTCAGGATCAACGGGAGTACTTAGAGTAACCGCATCTGTAGAAAGTTGTATTTGATTATCCAATCTCAATGTAGAAGATGCTCTAATACTTCTAAAAATATCAATCGGATATCGCGCTTCAAAGTATCCAATAAAAGTAGTTTCTCTAACTCTTCTATTTGTAAATGCATTTAAAGGTTCTTGGCTTCGTCGAGCAGATCTTCGATATACTGCAAATCGTTTATCAATTCTTTTCTTTTTATTATCAAAAAGTAAAAAGAATTCTGTTCCATTAAATGTAGTAGGAATACGTACTCCACCTTCTACAATATAATCTTCAAATAAATCTTTGAAATTTGCTTTTAATAAAATCCCTGGAGGAGGAAATGAAAATTCTGGTCGATCTCCCGCATAACTATTTAACCCTCCAAAAAGCAAACTATTATCTAAAGTTGTAGTGATATAATCTGTTTTAAATTTTAACTGATAAGGATTAATTCTCGCAGGACGAAACTTAACTAATTTATTTTCAGGTTCTTTTGCTGCTGTTGTAGGAGGTGTACCAGAAGCTGGTTTTTGTAATTTTAGTTCCCCTTCATCATTATCAACCACTACTACTTCCGAAGGCATTTCCTCATCATCGAATTCACTTTGGAACATATAATTATCTATATCAATTTTGTTCGTATCTTTTTTCTCTTCAGGAATATCTGCAACATCAATAGGTTCAATTCCTACTCGTTCTAATATTTGAATACCATCATTACTTTCATTAGCAGGAATCGTTTCTTCTTCTTTAAGACTTTCTATTTGTTTTTGTTGTTGTCTATGAAATCGAGTCGTACGAGTTTCAGTCAATTGCTTAGGATTAAGATCTCTTACATAGACTTGATATTTATCATCTTTGAAAATAGTCTCTGCAACTTTCCCTGCTCGTGGAGCAGTACTTTGACTTAAAATATTTCGATTGTAATTAGTATTGTTATGAACTAACGCTTGAGTTTTAATCACAGGTTGTAAACGAATAGAATCAATCATCGTACTATCCAAACTCGCTAAAGAGGAATCTTGATGTAAAGTAATTTTTGTTCCATCATTCAAACTTATTATTTGATCGTACCAAGCAATATAGTCTTCTAAGTATCCTGATTGTCTATTATAAATTCCACTCTCATCACTAATATAAGTAAACCAAGTGCTATCTACTTGTTCTGCTTTCCACTCATTTGCATTTGGAGTATTTGTCACTCGAACTAATTCGTTTGATTTTTCATCCAAACTATAATAGAATAAATCAAAAGTATTGGTAGGTAAAATAGTATCTAATTTTTCTTTTTCTAAAATCACTTCTTGTCGATTGGATGAAAACAAGATTCCTTTTTGTCCATGAATATTTACATAAGTAGCATCTAAATCATCCCAAAAATCATTTGTGATTCTTTCCGTATTCCTAGTTGGAATAGTGTAAATAAAAATATCAGAATGTCCAGCCGTTTGACCTGAAAAAACCATTTTGCTCGTATTGATATAATCCATACTATAGATTCGATCATATTGTGGGTCAAGAATTTCTACTATTTTCTTTTTCGTATTTACATCATACAAAACAGTTTTGAGGACATCTCTTTTTTCTAAAATAATTCCAATTTCTTGATTATTCGGATTCCATGCTAACAGCGGATAATTATAATCAGTAGCTTGGAAAGCATTTCGGAAACCACCTTTGGCAATTACATTTCTATCACCTGTTTGTAAGTTGTGTTGATAAATTTTATATTTTCCAATTTCATTGGTAACATAAACTAAATTTTTTCCATCAGGACTAATCTTAACTTGAGTGATAGGAAGTTTACGACGGTTTCTTATTTTCAAACTTTCTCCTTCTATTTCTGCTAAGTCTTTCGCTTCTAATTTGTAGCGTTGTTTAAAATACATCATCCAACTATCCAAAGTTCTATCATAAGAACTACCTAACACATATAAAAATCCACTCTCCACACTTCTATTTATTCGAGTCAAATACAATAAATTACTTACTGTACTTTTTCCATAATTTTGACCAATGTAATACCAAAGCGCATGTCCTGCTAGTGTAGGATATTTATTAGCAATATCATCAAAGTCCTCAAAATCTTCATTCAACATGACATCTCGCAATTTATTATCCATCTCTGTATTCCACTCTTCACCTACGTAAGAAATTAGACCATCTTTAAACCAAGTTGGCAAATTCATCATCACCGCATTCTGAACTATCTCTTGAAGGTTAGCACCGAACAACATGGCATTCAGATAAACAGTTGCAATTCCTTCTCGAATTTGTTTGCGCAGATTATTATGATTTCCATCAAAGTGAACAAAGATTTTATTTCCAACAATTTTAGTTTGTCCACCTGTACTAATAAAAGCTTCTTCAACTCCGATATTACTTTGCTTTAAATCTGTAATGTCGATGTAAACAATTATTTCAATTTTGTCATTCATTCGATGCTCCAAAATATTTTGGATGCCTTCATAATCTTGCTCTGCCATCAAGACAACGGACTGACCAATGTTCCGACCTTTTCCATACCAGTAAGTAATGAAATTATGACTTTCATACATTAACCAAGTATCAAAATCGTCATGATATTGAATACGGTTCTTACCAAACTCGACTTGATTATTTTGCCCAAAGGAAAGAATCGAAATAAGTAGGGCTAGAGTTAAAAGCAGATATTTTTGAATGCGCATAATGTCAGAATTGAAATGATTAAGGTACTTCCTTTAATGTGCTAAATTTTTGGCTTAAAATCAATTTTAATTAAAAGAAATATATTCTTTCTGGTCTCTAAACATGAATATAAATTTTAAGTTTGATGAATCCACGTAAAATGATTTTATTTGCAGCCTGAAATACAAAATTTTAATATAATTAAAACGAGAAAATATGAGTCTTGTTGCCAAATTCACATTTAATCCATTTCAAGAAAACACTTATGTATTATATGATGATACTAAGGAATGTATTATCATCGACCCAGGATGTTTTACTCAAAATGAAAAAGACCAATTGGTTCGCTTCATTGATGAGAAAAATTTAAAACCAGTTCGATTAATTAATACGCATTGTCATCTTGACCATATTTTTGGAAATCGATTTGTAGCGGAAAAATATAATTTAGAATTAGAAATACATAAGGGAGAAGTTCCAGTTTTGGAAGCGGCTCCGATGGTTAGTGCTAATTATGGAATTCCATTTCCAGAACCATCTCCACCTGCGAGTAAATTTTTAGAAGAAGGTGATATTGTGAAATTTGGAGAAACTGAATTAGAAGTGCTTTTTACACCTGGACACTCGCCAGCGAGTATTTCTTTTTTTTGTAAAAAAGATAAATATGTGATTGCTGGTGACGTTTTATTTCAAGGAAGTATTGGACGAACTGATTTGCCAGGAGGAGATTTTCCTACATTGATTTCGGTGATTAAAGAAAAACTATTTCCATTGGGCGATGATGTAAAAGTTTACTCTGGGCACATGGGAATGACTACGATTGGAGCGGAGAAAAAATCTAATCCTTTTTTGCAGTAGATAGAAGCGAGAGTAGAGATAAGAGATCTAAAGTCAATAAGCATTCTCTTTTCTCTCAAAAAAATGATCTCTACTCTCTCTTCTAAATATGTAGTTATTATTTCTTTTCATCATTTGGTAACAACCTAAAAGACATTCTATGATGTTTTGTTGAACCATGTAATTGAATAGCTGACCGATGTGCTTTAGTAGGATAACCTTTATTTGTAATCCAACTATAATCAGGAAATTTTTTCGCTAACTTCTCCATGTAATCATCTCGATAAGTTTTTGCTAAAATAGAAGCTGCTGCAATCGAGCGATATTTACTATCTCCTTTTACGATACAATGATGTGGAATTTTAGGAAAAGGATTAAAACGATTTCCATCAATCAAAAGTAAAGATGGAGTTATTTCTAATTTTTTAACAGCTCGATGCATTGCTAAGAAAGAAGCATTTAAAATATTTATTTTATCTATCTCTTTCGGATTCACTTTCCCTACAGCCCAAGCAATTGCCTTTTCTTCAATGATAGGTCGAAGAAGATTTCTATGTTCCTTCGTCAATAATTTAGAATCATTTAATAATGGATGCTTAAAAGATCGAGGCAAAATAACTGCCGCCGCATACACCGGTCCTGCTAAGCAACCTCGACCTGCTTCATCGCATCCCGCTTCAATTTCATTTTTTTTAAAATAAGATTTTAACATGCCCAAAAATAACTTTTAGAATGAAGAAACTTAGTAGTTAGACAAAAGAAAACGCATTTTATAAGAATATCTTTTTTCACTATTTTCCCTTAAAAAATAATTCCGTACCAAAGTATGCAATGATTTTTTAGGGAAAACTATCGAAAAAATCTTATCCTTATAATTATACGGTTTCCTTTGTCTAACTACTAAAGAAGGCTTGATGAAAAATTCATCAAGCCTTTTTAGTTTTTTTTAGGTTTCTAGATTATCTTAAAACTTTGGGTTACTCAATATGTCCCCAATTTTCTCCTTTCTCTATTCTTCTCAACTGAGTTTCAGTAATA
Organism: Saprospiraceae bacterium; assembly: GCA_023301005.1. Lineage (GTDB taxonomy): Bacteria > Bacteroidota > Bacteroidia > Chitinophagales > Saprospiraceae > CAJQQY01. The sequence continues at coordinate 5,340 of JALZVK010000327.1, forward strand.
CCAAAACTCTTAGCTAATACTTTCCTTTTCGTTTTTCCTTCTTTCAATCTTTTTTTCAACAACCTCACTTTGGTTTCATTCATTTTTGCATGAGATGGCATTTTTCGATTTTCATGTAAATACACTCCTTGGTCAATTTGGTGTTGAGTCATTTCTTTTCGATCTGCCCATTTTAAATTTTCCCAATGGTTATTTAATTTATTTCCATCAATATGAAATACAAACTTTTTCCCTTCTGGTTGTTTAATAAATTCTTCTGCAATTAATTTATGTACATAAAATCCTTGTCGGATATTATCTTTTAATTTCAAATTTAATTGCATAAATCCCTGTTTCATTAGAGATCCTTTTAATAATTTTTCTTGTTCTGTTATTTTATCAACGCTCTTAAGTCGACCATAATCAGAATAAAAATAATCGCATTTTTTGGTAGGTGCCTTAGTCTCTACTTTTTTCCATCGTTCGTTCCAATGGCTCTTAACTTTTTTCATGGTTATTGTATAAAGTTTATCAGGTTATAATTTAACATATAAGTTATTTTAAAAATCTAGATGACTTATAAAAAATATTTATTTCCTAACCTCATCAGATATTTTAATACAACTTCATAGAAGAATTTTTCTAACCTGTTCATTATGAACAGAGAAGAGTCTACAAAGGCTTATAAGGGGGGATAAGTGTTAGAATTATAAAGGTGTCAATTGAAAATTTAGGGAGAGAATGTTACATTGATTGTACCAATAATAGTAACGAAGATAAACCTAAAACTCCTAACATAAAATTAATATTCTGATAAATGTCCGAGGTACTACGTTGCTTTTATTTATTATAAACTTTAACTTTTGGAGTGGTGTGTATGATTTCCCCACATCATAAATTTAAAGATTTATGATGTGGGAAATATAAGGAAGTTAGGGAGTAGGAAATAAATAATCTACCCCCTTAAATGAATTATGATGTTCTCAATTTCAAAACCGCCACCGTCTCAATATGATGCGTTTGCGGAAACATATCGACAGGTTGCACTTTTAATACTTCGTATTTTTCTTTTAATAAATTCAAATCACGCGCTTGCGTAGAAGGCTTACAACTTACATAAACAATCTTCGGTGCTTCTAGTTGTAACAACATATCTACAACTTTTGCATGCATCCCAACTCTAGGCGGGTCGGTGATAACTACATCAGGTTTTCCATGCTTTTCTGAAAACTCCGTTGTCAAAATATCCTTAACATCGCCTGCATAGAAAATGGCATTTTGAATATCATTCCTTTTACAATTCTCTTTTGCATCTTCAATCGCCGATTCGATTTCCTCAATACCAACTACTTGCTTACATTGGTCAGCAACATATAATGCAATACTTCCCAAACCTGTATATAAGTCATAAACATTTTCTTCGCCTGAGAGTTCAGCAAATTCTTTGACCACATCAAAAAGTCGAACTGCTTGTTTGGTATTTGTTTGAAAAAAAGACTTAGGTCCAATCTCAAATTTTACATCACCTAAATATTCTTCAATTGTCTTTTTTCCAAAAAAATGAATCATTTCCAAATCACTCCAAGAGTCATTCAGTTTTGTATTAATCGTATAATGTACACAAGTCAAAAATTTATTCTTATCTAAAACTTCATTTAGATAATCTTCAATTTTTGATTTATCATTCATCCCAAAACTAACATTCAACATTACTTCATGAGTTGTTGAAGTTCTGACAATCATATTTCTAAGAAACCCAGTTTGTTTCCGAACATCATAAAAAGTAAGACCTTGTTCAATCGCAATTGCTTTCATAGAATTTCGCAATTGGTTAGAAGGTTCAGGTTGAAGATGACATTTATTGACATTTAAAATTTTATCAAAAGCACCTGCTCTGTGAAAACCTAAAACGTCTTCCACATTTGATACCTCAGGATTATTCAACTCTTCATACGTCAACCATCTTTTATTAGAAAAAGCAAACTCTAATTTATTCCGATAAAAAGAAGGTTCATCGCAAGGCAAGATATTTTTGAATTCTCCAATCTCAACTTTACCAATTCTACGCAAAGCATTATCAACAATATCTTGTTTATATTCTATTTGCTTTTCGTAAGGGATATGTTGGAACTTACATCCTCCGCAAGTCCCGAAGTGTTCACAAAAAGGTTCAGCTCTATCGTCAGAATATTTTTGAACATGTTGAACGGAACCTTGTAGGTAAGCTTTTCTTTTTTTATAGATTAAAACATCCACTACATCTCCCGGAGCAACATCATCTACAAAAATTACTCGACCTGTTTCATCTCGACATACACCTTTGCCTTTATCAGCAATTCCTGTAATCGTTAAACCTTCAATGACTTTCTTTTTAAATCTTCTTCTTCCCATTTTTTTATAACCCTTTTATCTCGTTAAAACAATATAATCCCGAATTAATGTTTTTAAAAACTCAACTCTATTTGGTGGAGTTTTATCTAAATTTAATTCTTCTTTTAATTTTACAACTAACTCATTTACCACATCTCGATGTGCTTGATTTTTATAAATTCTAGAACGGGTAATTATCGACTTAATCAATAACATATCTTTTTCGCTCAACTTTCGAACTTCAGGATATTGAGGTTCATAATCTTCAATAGAATTTATTTTTAAAATATCTTCTAACCTAAATCGCAAATTAAATCGAACTCTAATTACTGTTGTATTCGCAGTCATATCTCCGAGTCGCTGACTTTTGCCGGAAGAGCTAATTAATAAATTAGCAACTACTCCAAATGAAAATAAGACATCAATGATATAAAAAACAGAACGTAATAAATATTCACTCAAACCAGGTTCTTGTCCATCCAATCGAACTACTTTTATACCTACTGCTTTTTTGCCCCAAGATTGTCCATCTGCAATTATTTCTGAGAATAATTGATAGAAAACAAAAAAACTAAAAATGACAACCATTAACAATCCATAACTTTCTATTTGCATTAATTCCTCTCTGAAACCAGTTGCTAGAGTAAATCCTATAATTACACAGACTACATATACAATTACAAAATCAATAAAAAATGCTAGAATACGTTCTCGTAAGGTAGCCAATTCATATTCGATAGTAACATTTTGAGTTGTGCGGATATCAATGGTTTTCATATGATTTATTATTTAATCCTTTGACAAATTTTTTAATGAACTAATGTAAATTTAGTCTTAGAATCTTTTATTCTTTAAGGAAATACAAAAATGTGGATTTTTGTTAATATTTTTAGGGTTAAGTTCATGTTTATAATCATAAACATGAACTTAATTGGAAATAAGTATAAAACTGATTATAGAAAAAAGCTATGCGTGAAACAAGTTTTATAAAACAAAATAAGGAAAAGTGGAAAGAGTTTGAGCAAGACCTCAATAAAGAAAACTCTGACCCTGATAAATTAAACGATCTCTTTATTCAAATAACAGATGATCTTTCCTACTCTCGTACATTTTATCCAAATCGTTCGGTAAGGGTTTATTTAAATAATATCGCCCAACAAGTTTTTTTTTCTATTTATAAAAATAGAAAAACGCAGCTTGGTCGACTTTCGTATTTTTGGACTCATGAATTACCTTATATGGTTTGGGAAGCACGTAGAGAATTTCGGTTGGCATTTTGGGTATTTGTGATTGCGTTTGCTATTGGGATGCTTTCCTGTGCAATGGATGATGAATTTATAAATGTGGTGTTGGGTGATAGCTATGTGGAGATGACAATTGAAAATATCGAGTCAGGTGACCCGATGGCAGTTTATAAACAAAAAGGAGAATTGGGGATGTCGTTAGGAATTACCATTAATAATTTGTGGGTTGCTTTTCAAACTTTTGCGTTAGGTGTTTTCTTTGCATTGGGAACTTTATTTTATCTCATCAAGAATGCCGTCATGGTTGGGGCATTTCAATTTTTCTTTTATGAACAAGGCGTATTCTTAGAATCATTTTTGACTATTTGGATTCATGGTACTTTGGAAATTTCAGCAATTGTTATTGCCGCCGCCGCAGGTATCACGATGGGTAAAGGTTTGGCATTTCCAGGAACATTGACAAGACTTCAATCATTTCAAATATCAGCTCGACGTGGCGTAAAGATAATGTTAGGGATTGTTCCCATTTTCATCATTGCAGGTTTTTTAGAGGGATATTTAACTCGACAAACTGAAACACCTGATATCATTAGAGCATTATTTATTTTTACTTGTTTGTCATTTGTGATATTATATTTTTGGTGGTTGCCTAATAAAAGAGGTCGAGAAGGATTATTGATTCCACCACGAGATGCTCGATTGCCAGCTGATGATACTCAGGTTATTGACTTTAATCGAATCAAATCTTCAGGTGAAGTTTTTTCTGATATTTTCATTTTTTATAAAAAAAATATAGGGTCGATTGGAGGAATTGCATTAGCATGTTCATTTTTATATTGTGCGATGGTCTTTACATTTGCAGAAGCTGAGCCAAGTGAAATGATTACTTTTCCGCAAAATATGTTTGGGACAATGAGCGTACTCGATAAATTTTTTATAAATGAATTTGCTCCGTTTTTATTTTTTATAAATTCTTTTCTTTTCACTTGTCTCACATTCGTGAGTTTTACTTTTTTAGTAAAAAATGTAGAAGAAAAAGAAGTTGAATTTTTAGAAGAAGAGGAAGAAGAAATGACTTCGCAGCGAGTAAATTTAAGACATGTATTAAATTTCTTAAAAATTGGAGTAGTTGTACTTTTAATGAATCTTGCTTTATTAACTAAATCTTGGTACACGGTTTTGATTTTAGTTCCTATTCTTTTTCCAGTCATGGTTTTATGGATGTATATAATGTGTAAAGAAAATATAGGATTGATAAGTGGATTAGGAAGAACTGTATATTTATTAGGAGGAGCTTTTGGGAAATTATTGAATACATATTTGTTGACTTTAGCAATTGGAGTATCCTTCTTTTTGATTACAGATACTTCGTTGATTTGGATCTATATTCAATTGGTGAGCATGAACTTAGCATTGGAACAAGAATCTATGGATCAATTTACGGTTATCTCTTTGACCTTTATTGCGATGACTGTTTTGTATTTGATTTATCCTTTAATAATTAATGGAATAGGTATTCTATATCATTCACTACTTGAAATAAAAGAAGCACCAACATTAAAAAGAAGAATTCAAAATATAGGAAATACGAAAGTGATTCAAGGAATGGTGAGAGAAGGATAAGAGTATATTAGACTTGTTGCTCTTTAAAATTTCCTTTTGAAAAAACATAAGAATGAAGAACAGTTTCAAAATACATAACAATACATTTACAAAAACTATTTTAGTTTTTGTAATGCTTGTATTTGTTTCAAATGTTGCTTTTTCTTTTCAATCTATTTATGCTGAAAAATATTTGCGAAGCGAAATAGTCGAAAAGAAATTTGATGAGAGCGCTTGGTCAAATGCCATAGATGGAATTGATTATAGTCAACAAACGCCTGCTGAAAAAAAAGAAGATGATCTTGACGAACCTGATGTTGAGGATGAAGACGATGCTCGCTCTTATGATTCTGAAGTGATTTCTCCACCTAGAGATATGGGAGCTTTTTGGAGAGGATTTTTTAAATTCTTTTTGATTGCTTTAGCAGTAATCGTACTCGCATTTATTATTGCAAATATGGTAGGTGCTGAAGGTTGGTCACTAGCACCTGTAAATAGAAAAGTTAAACCAAAGAAAAATATTGTAGTTACACTTGAAAACATAGAAGAGAATATTTACGAATCAGACTTGGATAAATTTATAAGAGAAGCATTGGAAGGAGAGAATTATGCACAAGCTGTTCGGCTTTATTATTTAGCAATTATAAAAGAGTTGTCTTTAAAAAAATGGATTAAGTGGAAAAAAGACAAAACGAATCGTGATTATATTCGAGAGTTGAGCAATACTAATTTCCAAAATAATTTTAGAAATGTAACTCGAATGTTTGAACATGTTTGGTATGGAAAACAGGAATTAGAAAGTAGTGATTTCAAATCGAGTATTCAACCTCAATTGCAAGAAATGCTACAATCAACCCAAGGCGCAACTAAAAAAATATGAAAGATAAAAGACCATTTATAATTCTTGGTATTGCTGCTGTCGTATTATTACTTCTTTTTGTTTTTCTAAAAGGAGGAGGAAGTCGTTTTGATTGGAGTGAACACTATGAAGCAGATAGCAAAGATCCGTATGGTACTTTTGTTATACATGAAATTTTACAAGATTATTCTCCTAGCAAAAGCTTTACAGATATTTCAGAAAGTGTAAAGGCGAATTTGCCTTTAGGAAGAGGTTACAATGGCAATTATGTTTTTATAGGAGAGAGTATGTTTTTAGATTCTTCAGATGTAACTACATTGTTAAATTTTGTCAATGAAGGAAATTCTGCCTTTATTTCTAGTAAAACGATTCCGTTTGATTTGATGTTTGAGTTATATTATGAAGAGTGTAATTATGAACCATGGGATGATTATGCGGTACACACGGATACGACTGCTATTTTTAATTTTTCACATACCAATTTAAATAAAGAAGAAGGTTATCAATACAAATATTTAGACATCAATAAACTTAAACCTTATGGTTGGAATTATATTGATAGTGCATATTTCTGTGATGAACATTATAGTATGATTCGGTTGGGTACGTTTGGCGATAACAAAGCGAATTTTGTAAAGAAGAAATATGGAGATAACGGAGGTGTTTTTTATTTGCATACAACACCTATTAATTTTACTAATCTCCAAATGCTAGATAAGGTAGGATTAGAATATGCGAATAGAGTGTTTTCGCATTTAGAAGATGGAAATATTTATTGGGATGAATATAGTCGAGTAGGTGAAGGATTTGGTAGAGCTTATAATCGAAGAGGAAGAAATGGAGGAAGTCGTTCTATTGCATCGGAAGAATCATTAAAATATATTTTGGCTCAACCTAGTTTAGCTTGGGCATGGTACTTAGCAATAAGTCTTGGATTGTTATATTTATTTTTTAGAGCAAAAAGAAAGCAGCGAATCATTCCTGTTTTGGAAAAAAATGAGAATACTTCTTTTGAATTTATCTCTACGATTGGGCGGTTATATTTTTTACAAAATGATCATAAGAAATTATGTCTTCAAAAAATGAAATTATTTCTTTCCTATATTCGAGATAGATATAATCTGAATACAACTAATATAGATGCTTCGTTTAAGAAAAAACTTATAGCGAAGTCTGAAGTGCCTGATGCAACTATTGAGAAGATTTTCGAATTTCATAACAATGTAAAAACATCCAACTTTGTATCGGAACAAACACTTGTTGATTTTCATCAACAGATGGATGAGTTTTATAAAAATTGTAAATAGGCTTTAATGATTGATAGACTAATATTGAATCTAAGATTTCAATATTAGTCTATTAAGTTTTATGCTATTTGCTTTGCTTCCAAACCTTAGGAACGGGCAAAAAATAAGGGCAAAAAAATCGGCATAAAACGGGCAGTTATTTTTTGACCGTTCCTTGGTCAAATTTCCTCTCCAAGTATTATCAAAAATGATTACCTTTCGATATTCATAAATTTATTTAAGGTTGAAAAAATAGTATTAGAGAAACTATGATGCGATTAACAGATGTTGTCAAGAATTTAATTATAATAAATGTAATAATGTATGCGGCTACTTCATTATTATTGTCCCCAGGGGTAAGGGACTTTTTAGTTTTCCAATATCCTGCTGCTAATAATGATTTCCAGCCACTTCAAATAATAACGCATATGTTTATGCATGCTCCAGATAGAGGAGGATCAATATTCTCAATGCATTTATTATTTAATATGATTGCATTATATTTTTTTGGACCGCCCTTAGAAGCAATTTGGGGGCCTAAGAAATTTTTATTTTATTATTTATTTACAGGACTAGGGTCTCTTGCTTTGTTTTCTTTTGTTAACTATTTAGAAGGAGGATATCCGAAGAGTATGTTAGGAGCATCGGGAGCTATATTTGGTGTGATGGTAGGCTTTGCATATAATTATCCTAATCAAGTTATCTCATTAATTTTTCCACCAATATCTTTAAAAGCTAAATATTTTGTATTCATTGCTGCTGGATTAGATTTATTGCTAGGTTTAGGAAGAGTAAATACTGGCGTTGCGCATTTTGCACATCTTGGAGGAGCATTATTTGGGTTTCTATTAATTCTGTATTGGCGAAAATTTGGCTCTAGGCTTTAGACATATCCTTAATAGACTCATCACTATGCAACTCATTTAAGAAATATTTGTTTAAGTAATATAAAAATCCTACTTAACTGAAATACACTTGCGAAATATTCGGCAAGTTTATAAATTTGTAAGCGATTAAATATTATTAAAAAAACTTATTTATGGTTACCTCTATTTGGGAAGATGTAAAAAGAGAATTTAGCTCAGGAAATATGATCACTCGATTGATTATTATTAATGTAGCTGTATTTGTGGTAATCAATATTATCAAGATTGGTTTTTTTATTTCCTATATCGGTCCCTCGCCTAATAATCCATTCTCGAATGGTTTTAATGATTTTCTTCATTTGTTTTGTATGTCTTCAGATGGTTGGTATGTTTTGACTCATCCTTGGATTCCAGTAACAAGCATGTTTTTGCATGAAGGATTCTGGCATTTGTTATGGAATATGTTATTTCTTTATTGGTTTGGGAAAATAGTGGGAGGTTTTATTGGAGATCATCATGTTTTACCATTATATCTTTTAAGTGGATTAATGGGAGGACTTGCATTCTATTTAAGTGACACATTAATATATGATCAAACTAATTTTGCATTAGGAGCATCTGGAGCCGTAAATGGAATTATACTCGCCTCTGCTATAATTGCTCCTGATTATATAATGAGGTTACTTTTTATAGGAGATGTTAAGTTAAAATATATTGTTGCTGTTTTATTGTTTTTAGATATGATAGCTATTGCGGATAATATTAATACAGGTGGACATTTTGCACATCTTGGAGGAGCATTGTTTGGCTGGTTTTATATTTTTCAATTAAGAACAGGTGGATTTGATTTATCTGGACCTGTAAATAATATGATGAATACGATTCAATCTTTTTTTCAAAATATCATCGGAATCTTTACAGGTAAAAAAAATAAGTTAAGAGTAGATTATAAAAACGAGGAAAAAGCGGCAACTGCAACAACAAATCGACCACGTACGACGATGAGTAGTTTTCGGAATAGAGGTAAAAAAACTGATGCACCAACCTTATCACACCAAGAAAAACTGGATACAATTCTTGATAAAATTAATAAGAAAGGAATGGATAGCCTTACTCCTGAAGAAAAAGAATTTTTATTTAATGCTAGTAAAAATAAATAAAGATAAGTAGTTAACTTAACAATCTTAAGGTATTATTTAAAAACTAACATAGTGGAGAGATTTGAAACAATAATGCGATGGATAAATGTGTTGGTAATTTTTGCGACCTTCTTTGCCTATCTTTCTCCTTTTATCAATCCTTCTCGTTTTTGGCAATTTTCTTTTTTTGGGTTAATCTATCCTTGGCTATTACTTTGTAATGTACTTTTAGTTTTCTTTTGGGGATTTAAGAGGAGAAAATATGTTTTTCTTTCTCTTGGGTGTATATTGTTAGGATATGGACATGTTAAGAGTTTTGTAGGTTTTAACTCTTTTGATAATATTAAGACTAAAGATGCTATAACAGTTGTAAGTTATAATGTTCACTATCTTGGAAATCTTAGAAAAGGGATAAAAACAAGAGAAGAAAGAACTAAAAAAGAAAATGAGTTTGTTTTTTTTCTAAAAAGAGAAAATGAAATTCAAATTTTATGCGTACAAGAAACAGGGATAAAAGTATCAAAAAAAATAAAGGAAAAGTTCAATTTTCCTTTTATGCATAGAAGTCATAAAAAAAGTCCTGCTATATTTTCGAAATATCCAATATTCAATTCAGGAGTTATTTCATTTGGAGGAACTTCTAACTCTTGTCTTTGGGCAGATATAAAAATTAATGCTCAATCTATTAGAGTTTATAATGCTCATTTCCAATCGAATCAAATATCTCTTATTGCTGATAAAGTTGCAACACAAGGAGATTTAAAATCTAAAGAAACCCTAAAGGACATCAAAGGGATGATGGGCAAATTCCGTTACTTTGCAAAACTACGAGCTCAACAAGCTCAACAAGTAGCTAATCATATGGCTACATGTCCTCATCCAATTATTCTTTGTGGAGATTTTAATGATACACCGCAATCATATACATATAATCTTTTGTCTAAAAATTTAAAAGACTCTTTTAAAGAAAAAGGAAAAGGGTTAGGAACTACTTATGCAGGGAATATTCCAGCATTAAGAATTGACTATGTTCTATTGAATGAAAAAATAAAAGTACATAGCCACGAAATATTAAAAGAGAATTTTTCTGATCATTACCCTGTTATTTGTAAAATATCATTATAAAAATTTTTTTAAATCTAAGAATCAGTACTTTTGTCACATGAAAAATGAACTATACATTCAAAACAGTCTAACTAGAAAAAAAGAACTTTTTAAACCAATAACTGAAGGATTCATCGGCATGTATGTATGTGGACCTACAGTTTATAATGATGTCCATATAGGAAACTGTAGAACATTTGTAAGCTTTGATATTATTTATAGATACTTAAAGTACATAGGTTACCAAGTTCGTTATGTACGTAACATTACGGATGTAGGGCACTTAACAGATGAAGGGGAAGATAAAATGTCAAAAGGTGCTAGGTTAGCTAAATTAGAACCGATGGAAGTTGCCCAAAAATATACAGTTGGGTTTCATGACATGATGAGAATTTTTAATACTCAAGCACCGAACATTGAGCCAAGAGCAACAGGACATATTATAGAACAGATTGAGATGGTTCAACAGATATTAGATAACGGATTAGCTTATGAGGCAAATGGATCTGTTTATTTTGATACCATAAAGTTTGCTCAACAACAAGATGTTTACGGAAAACTCTCAGGTCGAAAAATTGATGATTTAATGTCAGAGTCTCGAGATGATTTAAAAAATCAAAGCGAGAAAAATCATCCTTCTGATTTTGCAATTTGGATGAAGGCATCAGATGAGCATATTTTAAGATGGAATTCTCCGTGGTCGGTTGGATTTCCTGGATGGCATTTAGAATGTTCCGCAATGAGTACGAAGTACCTAGGAAAAACATTTGATATACATGGAGGCGGAAATGATTTGAAATTTCCTCATCATGAAAATGAAGTCGCTCAAAATCATGGAGCATGTGGTTGTCATCCTGCTAATTATTGGATACATACTAATATGCTAGAAATGAATGGACGAAAAATGTCGAAGAGTGATGGAAATACGATTACTCCCGCACAGTTATTTTCAGGAAACAGTCCGCATATTTCAAAAGCTTATAGTCCAATGGTTGTAAAATTCTTTATGCTTCAAGCTCACTATGGAAGTACTTTAGATATTACAGATAAGGGCTTGCAAGATGCAGAAAAAGGATATCGAAAATTAATGGAAGCAAATGCTTTATTACAAAAGATGGAATCTTCTAATGGAGCTGCAACCGAATTAGATAAAGAAATTAATGCAACGATAAATAAGGCATTTCAACAAATGAGTGATGATTTTAATACTCCAATGGCATTAGCAAGACTATTTGAGCTAGTTGCCAAAATTAATGGAATAGGTGCAGGACATATTTCTGGTGATGAAATCACATCGGATACATTACAACGAATGAAGGATACTTTCCAATCATTTATTACAGATATTTTTGGTTTATTAAATGATTCTACAGCGGATAGTACAAATAATGGAAATGGAGTTACAGATGGACTGATGGAACTTATTATAGATTTACGCCAAAATGCAAGAGTCACTAAAGACTGGGGAACCTCTGATAAAATTAGAGATTCTTTAAATGAATTAAAAATTCAACTTAAAGATGGGAAAGATGGAACTACATGGAGTAAAAATTAAATCCATTTTTCTAAATTAAGAATCGAAGCACTTTACAATTTAAATTGTAAAGTGCTTTTGTGTTTTGCCACACATCTCTCAAGGTAGAAAGGAACTAATTCAAACTAATGAATAGCTCCTTTCAAGGTCAGAAGTATAAGTTGGTTGAGCTATAGCATTAATTATTTAATAATAGAATACTGTAACCAATTTGGAATAAAAATTTTGAAATGTTGTTCTGTTTTTTGTTGATGTCCCTTTCTAAAAATAGTATTATTATTTCTTTTTGATTTTAATAAAATCGTATTAGAACCTGTTAAGTGACAAGCAAGTTCAAAGTTGCCTTTTTCAATTGTATAATTAACGCTATATGTTGATGCACTCGAAGAGAAATCATTTATAGTTGTTTCTACTAATAAATAGTTTTCGTCCCAATAGACGACTTGTACATCTCCTTTAAGATCAATATTTAAAGAAGTTGAATTATTACTAATAGAAAAGGTTTGGGTAACTGTTTTTATATTTTGGGAAGGAGAAATAAGGGAGGAAAAAAAGATACATATAATAAGTATTCTCATAATCCTTTGTGTTTGATATTTCAATATAAAGGAAATTATATTAAAGCACAATCAACAATTTTAAAAAGAAAGCATATGATTCAAGTTAGTGTGACGGAGTTATATTTTATATTTTTTTTTATTCTAAAAGTTGAAATAAATTATAAACCATTGATTCTAAAACTTTAAAACAGAAGATAATCTCTATATTCATTTATATCTTTATATATGTAGGTTTTTTTTGTAATAATTCTTTTAAAAGAATTGTTAAGTTAAAACTCAGGTTGAATAATATTTAATCCATTATACATACTATTTTTATATACCTTTGAAATAAAAATCCATGAGTATTTATTGGAATGACACCCTAAATTTTCTATCTAAACTTAGTCCACGTAGATTATATAATATGGGTAAAATAGTATCATCATATTACCTTACTCGTTGGACTGGTAAACCTATCCAATGGGGCTTACCTTTCACTATTTCTGTAGAACCAACTACTGCATGTAACTTAAGATGTCCTGAATGCCCCAGCGGACTTCGAGCATTTTCTCGACCTACGGGAAATCTAAAGGAAGACTTTTTTAGAAAAACAATAAATGAGTTGCATAGAGAATTAACCTATCTCATATTTTATTTTCAAGGAGAACCATATATTAACCCAAAGTTTTTGGATATGGTAAAATATGCTCATGATAAAGGCATCTATACTATTACATCAACCAATGGACATTTTTTAAATGATAAGAATGCAAAAGAAACTATTGAGTCTGGTTTAGATCGAATGATAATTTCTGTGGACGGAACAACTCAAGATGTTTATGAAAATTATAGAAAAGAAGGAAATCTTGAAAGTGTTTTACAGGGAGCTAAAAATATAGTAAAGTGGAAAAAAAAGTTAAAGTCAAAAACACCTCATGTTATATTTCAGTTTTTAGTAGTGAAGCCTAATGAGCATCAAATACCAGAAGTTTATCGTCTTGCAAATGAGATAGGGATAGATGAAGTTAAGTTAAAAACAGCTCAAGTTTATGATTATAAAAATGGAAATGATCTTATTCCAACTATAGAGAAATTTGCTAGATATAAAAAACAAGAAGATGGTACTTATACAATTAAGAATGAATTATTAAGTCATTGCTGGAAATTGTGGCATAGTTGCGTTATAACTTGGGATGGATTAGTTGTTCCATGTTGTTTT
>JALZVK010000328.1 GCA_023301005.1 Saprospiraceae bacterium
GAGAAATTAGACTTGAGTAATTCTGTTGAGGGTGAAGAGCAATATACTTATCAATATTGGGAGCATTTAAAAACAATTGGATTCTTTTTGGTTGGACAAACTTATGGCGACTACGGGGCAACTTACAATCTCTTCAATGATAAATCTGGTAAAGCAACTATCATCGAAGGTTATCCAAAGATAGCTCCTGATTCCAAACATTTTATCACTTCCAATGCAAATGCTGAAGGTGCCGCAACTGATTCGGCTACGAATGGAATTATCATTTATGGTTTTCCAGGAGGTCGATTGAAAAGTTTGTTGGAACAGAACTGGACAGATATGGAACCGCATACACCTGTTTGGATTGATGCCAAAACAGTAATGATAACATTAGTACCTGCTGCTACTAATGAAGTTGATAAAACTAAAAATATAAAATTTGTGCTGAATGAAGTTGGGCAATGGGAAATGCAAAAATAGTTGATTGATTGATAAGGCTAACTACAATAATAAATTGCCTAATTTATTATTGTAGTTGGCTTGAAATTATTGCACAACAATTTTTTTCTGAATACTTTCCTTCGATTTCTTATTTGTAATTTTCAAGAAATACACTCCTCCTTCTAAATGATTTGTGTTTAATTCAATACTTCTATAAAAAATATTTGAAGCCATAATTTTTCCAACAGTATTATATACAGTTACTTCAAATTCAGCATTTGTTTCGGTATTTATATTTACAAAATCATCAACGGGATTAGGATATATTTTTATTGCAGTATCAGACTCAAGATTTTTTGTCCTAACTAACTGACCTGTTTTAGTCATCTTAGTTAAGTATATTCTTTCGTTAAAGTAGGCATGGCTTATAAAAACATAACCATCAGGTTCTTCGATCATATAGGGAATATAATTAGCAGGCAATTCCCAATTAGAAAAAGATTGAATCCATTCTTCGTTTCCTTGAGCATCTACTTTAATAAAAAAAACGGTTGCAGTACTTTGGGTTCCTGATGGAGTCTTAAGAGCACTCATCACATACCCACCATCAGAGGTAGGTATAATAACTTTACTTTCATGCCAGTCTAAAATAAAATTAGCAGGATTTAGGCTAGTAGTACTAAATGGAATTTGGAGAGTAGGACTTAAGTTTTCGTCAAATTCTAAAAGCGCACTATTATAGATCACAACCTTATCACTATTGATAGATTCGTTATAGGCTACACCCGAAAAAAAACTATTTCCAAGCCCAAATCCCTCCGGGTAAGAAAAAGAATTGCTTAATAATAAATCATTAGATAAGGAATATTTTTTTAGTTGGATAGAGTCAGAGAATGTGGTGAAATGGACATAATAACTTGAATTCTTAGGAAAAAAAGCTTCATCATTCCTAGCGTGATATGTTGCAGGATTTACCTCTATAATATCGCCCGTTGTAGCATTTATTTTTAATATAAAAAAGTTATTATTATTACTGTTATAACCAACAACAGAAATAGTATTGTTATACTGAACAGTAATTTTTCTAAAAAGATCATATTCGGGATAAGATCTAAACAGCAAACTGTCTCCATCGCTACTGATTAAATAGAGTACGGCATCGGAATAGGAAGGCGGTCCACCAAAAACTCTACCTGCAATTAGAATATTACCATTGGGCATTTCAACCATTCCATAAGGTTGGTTAGAGTTGCTACCTGGGGTTGTATATTCCCATTGATCATAAGTTTTTTCCCATAGTAATTCTCCAGATGTATTATACTTTGCTAAAGCATGAGTTAATGAATTATTCTGGATGGGAACATCATCATATCGCCAATAGAGGAAAAGATAATTTCCATCTTGTGTTTTTAATAATCCAGGATTTGTAGTGAGAGGCTCTGTAGTTTCATAATTGATTTTTGTATCCCAAGTGACTTGAGCATATCCTAATGAAAGAAAAAAGACACAGAAAATAGAAGTAAAATACCATTTCATGCAAAAAAGATTTTAAGTAAAGAAAATTGAAAATAAGAATATTCTTATTGTCAACTAATCATAAAGTTTATCAAAGTCATAAATCTGACTTTATTGATATCCGATAAGATTAACTAAACCAAAGCATCATCTAATCACAAAATCTTATTGTCCTTCCTACATGGAAGATATTTATGGTAAGTCAAAAGTTTTAATTTTAGAGAAGCTTACCTTTTTATTCACATTCCACATTTCCCAAATAATTTTTCCCCAAATCAAAATACAAGGAACTGCT
Organism: Saprospiraceae bacterium; assembly: GCA_023301005.1. Lineage (GTDB taxonomy): Bacteria > Bacteroidota > Bacteroidia > Chitinophagales > Saprospiraceae > CAJQQY01. Next base: position 2,234 of record JALZVK010000328.1, read on the forward strand.
TTCAACACATAAGGCTTCACTAAACTCTCTCTCAAAAATCTTGGAAATAAATCCGTAGGTGAAAGCGATGTAAATATAAATGCTAAAATCACTAGCACTAAATTCAATTTATTTTTTTCATTAAAAAAATACCAAATCCCGACGCCACTCATTGCGATAATAAATGTTGGTGATTCTGCTTTGTGATTAAATATGACTACCCATAATAAAATAGAAGCCAACAATAACCAACGGAATTTATAGCTCGTATAATTTTTAAATTTAACTAAAGGCAAACAAAACAAAACTACTCCTAACAATACTATTACATTTTTCGAAACATCTAATCCAAACCAAGTCTTTAACCAACCCATTACAGAATATCCATGCGATGCTGCATGGTCTTCGCTTAACATTCTCCACCAACTTTCATATTGTAATTGTAGTTGTTCCATTCCTACAAATAAACTTGGAAGTAATCCTAATACTAACATCCAAACTACTGAAGCTAAAATAAATTTTCCTTTTTTTGGATAAACTAAAAACAGAGCGAAAGCGACTATCCCAAATATTTTGATGTACACCGTCAATACAATACACAAAGTTCCTAGCCATATTTTATCTTTTTCTAACCATGCAAATGCAAGAATTATCAAACCTGCGATAAGTGCATTCGATTGTTCATTTTGGATAGAGGTCAACATTTCAATTAATACAAAACCTCCAATTCCAAATAGTACAGGAGTTTGTTTTTTAAATTTTTCAAATGCTATACTTGGTAACTTTTGTTTTTGAAGATTGACATCTTCTATTTTTTTTATTCCAAAAAATAAAACGAATGCATTAATTGCATTCCAAAAAAACAATCCAATTACATTTGGAAAAATTACTAACGGAGCCATCAACAAAGCAAACGTAGGAGAGTATTTATATAAATCCCAATGCTCAGTTGGATATAAAATATACAAGTCTTTATTTTCAATCAAATGAAAAAAAGACTGTTTGAAGATGATATAATTATTGTAAGCGGTGTATTGAATCTTATTGAAAGTGGAACTTCCAAAATAAGATTGCACGGTAGCAACTAGGGCAAGAAGAAAATAAATCCCAAAAAGAAATTGAGGACTCTTAAATATTTTTTTCATAAGAGCATGTTTAAAATACTCTTAGAGCTGAATAAAAAGAAAAAACAAAAATATCAAAACCGTTGCCACAAATCCAACCATAAAAATATTATAAGAGTTGGTGAGGTAACGATATTTTTTATCTAGCACTTTTCCTAAGTAATATAAATCCCTCGTCATATTTCCATATAATAATTCTCCATCTCGAAACATTGTATCCATCGCTTCTTCATATTCATCTAATTCTAGGTGAACAAAATTTCCAAAGAAAACTATATTTTTAGGAAGGTCACTCTTAGGTGTTTTTATATTATTGAGTTCAGTTACATTTGGTCGAACTGCTAATATTGCAAAAACCAACGAAGTCAATCCCGTTACTAAAAAGGTAACTACAGGTAAAAGTATCTGAGGCGAAAGTGTTGTCAATTCTTGATACGTCAAAACAGAAATCAAAATCGAAATCAAAATCGCATTCACACTAATCATGATATTCGCTTTGTTATCCGCAATCATACTCAAGTGAATATGACTTCGATAACTGGAACGGAAAAAACTTTGAATTCCACTACGAGGAATTTTCTTTTCTATATTTTGATACTTCCTTAATTTGTTCTCTTCATCGTCATCCACATTTTGCAACGATCTTGATCTTCCCTTTTCTGCAATTTGTTTTTGAGTTAAAATGTTTTTTGCGAGTGCAGGCTCAAAATTAATTTTGCCGTAAGGCGTATAAAATTTAGAATTTAATAATTCATTTAATTGATAGCGTTCCCATTTAGGAGTCTCTACTCTTTCCTCCGAAACTAACTCTTGTTCCAATCGCATCAATGGATTATTTTCAAAAAATCCATCTGCAAAGTCATACGCAGTTATGGCATCAGAAAGAATCTCATCTACTTTTCCCATTGGTCTTCCGCCACGTCTTGAATTTAAAATCGCACTTAGCACTTGATTCATTTTCGATTCAGGGTAACTTCGACTCTGCAAAAATGATCGGGCTTGAGTGACACTTTTATTTTCGTAGTTTTTATAATCTTCCAAACAACCTACAGCTTGAAACCATGCTGCTAGTTTTGCAGTTTCTATCACTTCGGAAGTAGAACCCGCTGCAATCTGTTCCACCAATTCTACCAAGTGAGCAGAACGTTGGTAATTATGATACAACAATTGATTCCCGGCTTTTTCATTAAAAGCTTTAAGTACATATTGTTGCGCTGCGTCAACGATGTCTCTTGGAAATGAAGTGCTAGATTTTGTGGTTTTTATTTCTGACAAAACTAAATTGGTTTAGTTATTTTGAACAATGTTCCTTATCGCAAATGTAGTGAATTATGTGTTTAAGTGTATAGGTGTATGTGTGTATATGTTTCACTCGACATTTTGGACTTTTTATTTTAAATAATCATCAAAGAAGATTCGACAACCTATATACACATTTAAGCAAGTCTCTCTTCGACAACTGCATCCAACAATTCACTAATTTTCATTCCTGCTGCAACCGCTTGTTGAGGAAAAATACTTTGTTCTGAAAATCCAGGAATTGTATTCGCTTCTAAAAAATAAAATGTCTTTCCAACTTTGATATAATCAAATCGAGTCATTCCTTTACATCCTAAAACTTGATATAATTTTTTAGATAAGGCTTGGCATTTTGCAGTATCAGGTTTTGATAATTTTGCTGGAGTAACTTCTTCGCTCGCATTTTCATATTTCGCTTGGTAATCAAAGAAATCATTTTTCGAAATTATTTCTGTTATAGGTAAGACTACAACTTCATCTCCTTTTCTAAAAACACCATTTGAAAATTCACGTCCTTTTAGAAATGATTCGATGATGACTTCATCATCAAATTGAAAAGCTTTATTCACTCCTTCTTCGATTTCGTTTTTAGTTTTGACTTTGGTAATTCCATAACTACTTCCATTCTTATTTGGTTTTATAAAAAGTGGAAAACCCATTTTCGCAATCTTAGCCGTAGAGATTTTATCTCCTTTAAAAATCAAAAGAGAATCCGCCATCGGAATTTTATAATGTCTTAAAAAAGTCTTGCAGGATTGTTTATCGAAAGTCAAGCTACTAACAAAATGGTCGCAACCTGTATAAGGAATTCCCATCACATCCAAAAAGCCTTGTAACTTTCCATCTTCAGCAGGGCTGCCATGTAACATCAAAAAAGCTAAATCGAATTTGATTTTTTTTCCATCAGTAAAAGAAAAATCATTCTTATTAATTTTCTTTTTGGAAGATTGTTCGATGAAATTTTTTCCATCAAAATCAATAAGGAATCGATTATATTTTTTTCGACTGAGGTGTTTGTAGATCGTTTTAGCACTCTTCAAAGAGATGCCTCTCTCTGCTACAATTCCTCCTGTGATAATAGCTATATTTAATTTTTTCATTTACAGTTTTGATAAGTGCTTCGCATATTTTAAAAATAAAATAAAAGGTTAAGTAACGATAAAATAATAAGTCAGTCTTTTGGAGGAGATTATTTTGTTCTCAGTTTTTCTTAAAAAGAAGGAGTATTGTTGATACTATGACTGATTTTTAAGGAAAAATGAGGGCAAAAGAATCCGTCCAAATTACGGAGTTATTGTTTTATCGTTACTTAGTATTGATTAAATACTTTACTTTTTATTTTACTGTAAATGTAATAAACTGTTTTGAAAAATAAAGGAGTAGATTATTTATTTCCCACTTGAAAATTTATTCCGAAATCACTTCTTGATTTACTCGGACAGAGATGAGATAACGCATGATGCGTTGAATTTTTGTTTGAGGTAATAAATATATTTTTAGTGGAGATTCTCTTAACTCTATTTCGTATAAAATAAAATCATTGACCATTCGATTTCGAAGCGAATTTCCTAAAATTTTAAATTCTGGAAAATCTTCTTTTCCAGTTTCCATTCGTTCATAACTAATCAAAGCATTGAGCAAACATTCTTTTTGCTCGATGGTTTCATTATTGGTATTAGCGATATGTCCCATTCCCTCTTTGTACTTTTCTTCATATTGCCAAAGTGCCTTACAAGTTGCATAAGATTTCCACGGACTCTCATTCGCTTGTATCGAAACAACAGTTGAGTCTTTCGACTCGATTTTATATTTAGGAAAAAAAACAAAATCAGTATAAGTCATTCCATTCATCATATAAATGGATTTTAAAATTTCAATTGTCTTTTTATGATTTCTATTATAAAGGTGAGCTAGTGTAATATGTTCTAATGCTAGTTCATAATTATTGATTTTTTGATATGCCATCGCTAATAATGTATGACTTTCAAAATCAATTGGATTTAATTCAATTCCTTTCTTTGCCCAAAAGATTACATTTTCTATATCATCTTTTTTCCAATAAATATTTGCTAACTCAGCAATTAAGATTGGATGTTCAGGAGCTTTTTTTAATGCTTTTAAATAGTAGTCGATAGACTTTGGTAGGTTATTTTTCTTTTTTGCCTTATGAGCTTTTTTATACAATCCTTTTATTTTTTTTGAAATTGGAAATTGTTTTTTCTCCAATTGGATACCATGTTTATTAGCAGTCAAATAATATCCTTTCTCTACAATTGGCAACGAAACTTCATCGAATGTCACAGATAAAGAATCCAAATTATATTGGATTGTAGATTTTTCCATATATTGTTGTACCTCACTAGGCGTATGAAGCTGTTGCGCTATACTCACAATACTTATAAATGACAATATTAAGGAAAACAAAAATTTTGTATATTTCTCAGGCATAATTCATTCTATATTAAAATCGGTATCAAAAACATATTTGCTTTTAATAAATACATAAATTATGCTACAAAGTCAATAGCCCAAAAATAAATTATTATATATTTAACTCTTATTTTTTCATAAACCTGTAATTAAATAGGTTTCAAATTTTTAATTATAATATGGCAAACTTAATTGATTTACTTCAGGGACAACTCTCTGAGGGATTAGTAGAGCAACTTGCAGGACAACTTGGTGGTGCTGATAAAGCGCAAACTGCCGATGCTGCATCTGGAATTATTTCTATGATAACTACTGCTCTTGCTAAAAATGCTGCTACACCTGAAGGTGCTGGTGCTTTAGCTTCTGCATTGGATAGAGACCATGACGGAAGTATCCTTGATGATTTGATGGGGTATGCAAATGCTGCAGCAAGCCCACAACAACAAACTCAAAATAGTGCCTTGAATGGTGCTGGCATTTTGAAACATATCTTAGGCGGTAAGGAATCTAATGCGATTGATGTCATCAGTCAAATGAGTGGTTTGGCTAATGGTCAAACTGGTAACTTAATGGCAATGCTTGCTCCTGTTATCATGGGTATGTTAGGAAAACAAAAGCGTGAGCAAAATCTTGACCAAGGTGGTTTATCTGAAATCTTAAACAATACTGTTCAATCTTCTACAGCAAAAAGAAAAGAACTAGGTATGATTGGAAAATTCTTAGACCAAGATGGCGACGGCAATGTAATGGATGATTTAGCTAATATGGGTATGAAAGTCTTCGGCAATTTTTTAAGAAAATAATATTTTTTTTAAAGAACCTAAAACTAGAAAGAGATGGAGTTTCACTCCATCTCTTTCTTTTTATATAAAATCCTAAATAAATACTTCAACACAAGTTCATTCATCAAACTTCTGACTTCTCAAATCCGTCTTCCCTATTTCCCTTTTTCTTCTCCTCCATCTTCTCCATAAAAAATAACCCAAGTCTTAAAATCATCTGAGAAGTTTTCAAACCGATGTTCAATTCCTGCTGGAACAAAAAGCACATCACCTGCTTGAAATGGTTTTGTAATTCCATTGTTATAAAAGTTATCCGTACCGCTAATGATGACATAAAGTTCATCTTGAGTATGAGGTATTTGTGGGTCATGACCTATGGGTTGATAAATTTCAACAGACATGGTTCCATGTTTCATTACAGTTGCAAACCGATTGTTCTCATCCAATTGTTTCATTGCTTCAGCAATGGAAACTTGAGTTTTGAGATTCTTTCTAGTGTCCATATTAATCTAGTTCAATATCTAAATTATATCCTTTGATAATTACTTTTGGACTGTTCTCATTTCCATCATTCATATTGCCTTTTACATTTAGCGTATTTGATTTCTCAGAATAGAATCCTGATTTCAAATTATCTTCATCTATCGAAATATCTCCATTTCTCGCTTCTACTTCAAGTTGATATTTAATATCATCACCTAATGGAATTTCTAAATCCGTACCTTTTCCCTGCACTTCCAATCCTGTAAAATTATTACCAATAGATTCTATTTCATAATCTCCCTGATAATCTTGTTCTAAATAAATGCCTCCAGTAAGCTTATTGATATTGACATCCGAATATTTACTATCCTCTGATTTCAGCGTTCCTAATGTTCCAATTTCCATATCATCTTCATAGCTTCTTTCGAAGTCAATTTCACTCGCCGTACCAATTTTAAAATCACTATACTTACTATCAATATTTAATTCTTCGAGACTTCCTATATTGTATTCGCCTTCATACGTTTGTATCTTTCCTTCATTAAAAGAAGCAATACTCCATTTCGAATATTTACCATTAACTTCGAAATCACCTCGTATTTTACCTAATGTAAAATCCCCTTCGTAAGATTGAATATTTGCATCAGCAATATTACCTAAACTATGTTTTGAATATTTAGTATTCAATTTTAAATCATCCATATTCCCCATACTCAATGTAGATTCGTATAATGTAATATCCACATCTTTTGCATTACCTATTGCTGCTTTTCCATATTTTAGATTCATTGAGAAATCTCCACTTATATTTCCAGCAGTTACATTGCCATTATAATTAGTTATATCAACATTGCCATTAACATTGTCCAATACTATTTCATCATACTTATTGGATACTTCAAGATTCACTCCATCTGGTATATGAATTTCTAAATCCATTTTCACATCTTGTATTCCTTTTAAAGTTTCGCCACTCTTTACAACAAGCGTACTTCTTCCATTTATTTTTCTCCAGTTGCGAATAAACTCATTTGAATAAATAGAAACTTGGGTCTCTTTTCCATCTTTTCCAATATCAATAATATTCAACAAATCATTAACATCTTGTTCATGTTTTCCATTTATGGAAACACTTAACAATGCTTTTACATCTTTAGTCGAGGATTTTTTAATGTGTAATTTTCCTCTTCGATGATTTACTTTCACCAATGCACCTTTCTTTATAGAATATGTTTTTTCAATTGTTTTTGATTTTTCAACTTGAGCAAATACTGTTGAATTTATCATTAAAAAAACAATCAAAAAGAACACCTCATAGAAATTCTTACATTGGTTTTTCATTAATCCTTTTTTCATATTCTGATTTTTTTTCAATTTCTTTTGATAATCGTTCTAATATTCTAAGCTTCCTTTCATAATACTTTTGTAAAACATTTACAGCTCGTTCTTCGTCCATCACTTCAGGTAAATCTTCCTTAAATTCTTGATGAACATTTTCCAACAAATCTAATTCCTGAAAAATATCTTGATAATCGGAACGGTTTATTTCTTCAAAATTTAATACTTGTTTTTTCTCAGCTACGGTCTCTCGATATTTTTCTTCTTCTTCAAATCGAGGAACAAATTCTTGTGTAGCGATGACTTCCTTCGGAAGTGTATTTTTATTGGCAAATAAAATCCAGCCTGCCAATATCAATATTGCAACAGATGCCGCCACAGCATACATTTGTAAAAACCTAGAAGACCGAATTACCTTTGCCTCTTTTTTTACACCCAAATCTGTTTGGATATTTTGCCATAATAATCCTTCATCCACTCGTTCAATTTGGTCGAGTTCGTCTCGTTGTTCTTTAATTCTTTTTTCTAAAAAATCCATCTTGTTGAGTTATGAGTTATGA
>JALZVK010000329.1 GCA_023301005.1 Saprospiraceae bacterium
CCTGAAACAATATTCGGTTGAATAGCAAAAAAGTCAAATAAGTCTTGTAGATATAAAGAACCTTCTGCGATTTTGGAAAAACGAGTCATGATAGCTTGCAACATATTTCGCATCCGCTGAAATGAACCTGCTAAAAATGTCAACGTTCCGATTGTAATCAATCCTCCAACTGCTTCATAAATAATAAAAAAGTAAGCGCCATAATATGCAAGTGTTCCGACTGAAGAAAGTAAGCTTCCCCAAACTGCTCGCTTGACAGCAATCTTTTTATTTTCAGTATAATATTTATCGGAAAGTTCTTTGAAGCGTTCGGATAAGAAATTAGCGAGGCTAAATATTTTAACTTCTTTTGCAGTTTCGTCACTTGCTCCGATGTATCGTAGGTAATCCAATTCTCTTCGTTCAGGTGTCCAACTTCTAGTCAAAGAATAAGTCCGTTGATTAAAATGTGTCTCCCCCAAAAACGATGGCAATACTGCTACAAATAAAATCAAAATCAACCAAGGATTAAATACGATCAAACCTGCTCCTAAAAAAATGATAGTAATAATGTCTTGAAATTGAGCTAAGACTTGAGTCATCAAAACGGTTCGTCCTGTGGTCTGTCTTCTTGCTCTTTCTAATTTATCATAAAACTCAGGACTCTCAAATTGGTACAAGTCCAATGTAGCAGCATGTTTAATTAATTCGACGGAAGTATTATTCGAAAACAAATCTCCTAGCAAACTATCTAACAATGCAATTACACGATTACTTAAATCGGACAAAACTGCCAAGCCTAATTCTATTCCCAACAATAACCATAAGTAATTCCAATCTTTATCTGTTGCAGATATTAATCGAATGACTTCATCAATGATTTCTTTACCTACATATAATACCATTAATGGAATAGCAGCTTTGACTATTCGCAACAGTACGTTTGCGATAGTCATTGACTTACTGGTTTTCCAAATTAATTTGAAAAAATATGGAAGATTTTTTAGTGCGGAGAATTGTGTTTTAAGTGCTGTATTTTTTTTCTTTTTCCTCATATATATTTAGCAGCGAAGCTGCAATTAATAATTATCTTCAAAATTGAGTAATCTCTAAATCTGAGAAATTTAATTTCAATCATCTTCTCCTAAGGAATGATACATTAATAAGAGAACAACATCGTACAACAAAATTAATTAAAAAAAGATTTCCAAAACGAAAGATTAATAAAGTCTAATTATTTAGGATTCGAAATCAAACAGTAGCAACAAGTCGTGAAGTAATTTTTAAAATATGGAATTGCAGAAATCAACGAAAATTGTTTTCGTGGAGTTAAGTTAAATTTTACCTCATAATTAGGGTTAATCAAAAACTCCTTTTTTTCATCGACCTTATAATTTTCCTTTTTTAAAATTCTTTCAAATCTATCTATACTAATTCCAGTCTCTTTGATTTCTACTAAATTTCTAATCGTCACTTCGCTTTCTCCAAACAACTTTAGCAAGCTTGTATAAATTGGTTTTGGAAATAAATGATAGTAAGGCAACTTAGAAGCGATTTTACTTTTACATATTTGCTGATGTCCACCGAAGGGCATTTGCCACGGAGGGAATCCAAAAAATATTTTTCCTTTTGACGATAAAAACTTTTTGACATAACTCATGAATTTATCTTGATCATAAATATGTTCGATCACATCTCTTAATATGATTAAATCGAAATTGCCTATTTCCTCTAAATCAATTTTATAAATATCTCTGTATATAAATTTGATATTATTCTTTCGTTCGTGCGTTTCAAAATAAGCACGACCTTTTTTTATTTTTCCTTCATTCAAATCTATTCCTACCACTTGGCAATTTATATCTAAGAAAGGTTCAAGGTTTCCTCCTTCACCACAACCGATTTCAAGTACTCTAGTATTCGCATCTATAGGCATGTGTTTTTCTATAAAAGGAATGACGTACTTATTCGTTGTATAAATCTGTTCTTTAAAATATACCTTTCTGTCCTGATGTCGTATTTGCATAAAATCTTTTTATAAAAATTCGCACAAAATTAAGTAATAAATTCGAACACATCATATTATATAATTGTCCAATGTTAATCCTTCCGAGATTGTACTACAAAGTATTATGATTATTTCAAAAAATTATACTGATTTAGCTCGTCTAAGTTCCTCATAATCTATATAACCCTTGAATAATATAGCTTCTTTTAAATTCCTTTTTTATTAATTTTTTATCTATTCGAAAAAGTTCCTAGTCACAGTTTCACTTACTTTATAACCAATTCGCGCTCCACTTGGTATATGCTTTGCATATTTGATAGCGTACCTTAAATACAAAATTAGTATCCATGAAATTTAGCACTCAATCAATAATTAATGTCAAGCAAAGCCTCCTACTTATAGTGATGACTTGTTTCATTAGTTTAGCTAGTGCAAATGTCAATACTAATCCAGAATCTTATTCTGACGGTCAACTTTCTAAACATCAAAAAAATAAGTATAAAAAAGATGCAACTCGATTGGCATTACGTCATCTCGCTGGTACTAAAGATTTTGACCAGATGGATGCTGAAGTTCCAAATAAATTAGTTGAATCTATTTATAATAGTTTAGTAGCTGTACACCAAAGTGGATTACCTGAAGCGGATGTCGTTACTAAGGTTCACAAGTTGCATACATTTCCAGTTCCGACTGTAGATAGAATGGTTGTGATTTATAAAAGAAATGCACCTTGGGCAACGCCCTTAAGATTAGGTGATGATGTGACCGATAGCGAAGAGATAAATGAACTAAGTGAAAAATTTAATTTAAAAATAAATAGACATGTTGAATGGGATGAAGAACATAATTCATTCAATATGCGAGCAGAGGAATCTCTGAATATGGCTCCAGTAGCTAAAGACTTATCAGCGATAGATAATATTGCATTAGTCGATATGATGGAACCTAATGGAGATGGTAATGATATAGAAATAAAGAAGTTAAGTAACGGGTGGGAAATTAATTACATCATCAAATTTGATGGTTGTATAACAGGATGTAAAAAGAAACATTCCTGGACTTTTGAAGTAACTGACGATAGCAATGTAAAATTTAAAAAGGAGCACGGAGACGAGCTTCCTGCATGGATGAGATAAGATTTAGAAATTGTTTTCACAATTCTATCTTAGCCTTGTAACCATACATTTTAATTGCCGTTTTAAAATATATCTTCCTAAAGGAATTTAGGGTGAGTGTTTGTTCATAGTTTTTGTTTTTTGTTTTGTCCCCCGAGTTTCTCGGGGGAATTTTTTCTTCGAAAAAATCTTATAAAACATTACAACTTTGGCATCCAATTTGCAATATAGATAGTATAATAAGTAATCAATATAATCTCCCTCAAACAATTGATTATCAGTATTTTATCCCTCTTCTTTTTTCATTTTTTTTTATAAAAAAAATATCCCTTCAACAGTATTTTAAAAAAAATACTTACGAAAATTTTTCCCTCTTTTAAATATTCATTAATCATTTTAGATTAAAACGTAAAAATGTAATTTAATTGTTATAAAATTTATTTCCGCTGAAATCTAGTAGAAGATATTGTGATGATAGTGCAGCTCAGAAAAAATCTAGAAAGGAAAAAAATGATGTAACTCAACTATAGAAATAATAAAATTCCTTATCAGGAATTTTTTAAAGATAAGTGTTTGTTCATAGTGTTTGTTTTTTGTTTTGTCCCTGTCAATGTAATTGACAGGGTTT
>JALZVK010000330.1 GCA_023301005.1 Saprospiraceae bacterium
TATACCACGAACAAAAGCATTTTGACTTATGTGAAGTATATAGAAGAATGTTAGTACAAAAATTAGAAGCTAATAATCCTTATTCATTCGATGGTTTTAGTAGTGAAGTTGGGCAAACTTTCGAAGAAGTTTTTGCAGCTTATACTAGAGAACAAGAACGATATGACAAAGAGACGAATCACTCTCAAATAAAAGAACAACAAGACGCTTGGAATAAATTTATCGCAGAAGAGTTGTTGCGTTTAAAAAAATATGATAAACTTGCAGCGTCTTTAGTCGCTGAATAAGTTTAATTTCAACTTCACATCATTCATCGATTAATAGATTAATAGATTTAAAAACTAAAATCTGCATTAATCGATGAATCTTGTAAAAGCAATACTACAATACGACGACCAAACCATTGAATTGACTGCTAACAAAATGCTCTTCTTCGATGAGCTTTATGTTGATTTTAAAAAAAATGACAAAGCAGATTTTCAAACCTACCACTTGGTTATCCATCCTAAGCAACCCATTGTAATTAAAAAATTGGCTCTAGTATTTGACCAACCTTATATTCAAGGTGAGGATACTCGAATCTTTTGTAATGGTTTTCAGTCCAATTCTGAAAGCAGGGAATTTAGAGTCAATGAAAAAATTCCGCAAGTCAATTTTTTCACTAAAAACAAACAGTTTTTAGGCGATGATCATATCAAAGAAATTCCTCGTGCTAAAAATAATTTCCACTCTTGGACTTATACATATGTAAAAAATAACAATGACTTTACATTATTAGGATCGCTTAAAGAGAATGCTGCTTTCACCTATTTTGTCCACGATACTTCTACTCATCAATTGACTGTTGAAAAAGATTGTGCAGGTTTGGAATTAACGCACTCCTTCCCTATTCTCGATATATTTATTGGAAAAGGAAAAGAACAAAAAACATTTGACAATTGGTTTGCTGAAATGGAAGTTCCTTCGCTAGCTAATGAATCTTATACAGGTTGGTCGAGTTGGAATTTTTATAAAAATGAAATTTCCGAAGAGGTGATTTCGAAAAATCTAGATGCTTTTTCTAAGAAAGAAATTGACTTAGATTTTTTCCAAATAGATAATGGCTACTCTACTCATGTAGGTGATTGGTTAAATATCAAATCATCTTTCCCAAATGGTTTAGCACCTATCTCTCAAAAAATAAAACAATACAATTACAAATCTGGAATATGGCTTGCGCCATTTATTTGTTCTGATAAATCTGAAATTTTCCAACATAAAAAACAATGGTTAATCAAAGATAAATCAGGGCAACCATTTGTCGCTGGCAATGATAAAAATCTAGGTGGCAATTTTTATGTTTTAGATTTTTATCAAAAAGAAGTTCAAGAATATTTAATCAGAGTCATTCATACTTTTAGTCAAAAATGGGGATTTGATTTTATCAAATTTGACTATCTCTACACCGTTTGTATTTTACCATTTAAAAATAAAACACGAGGTCAAGTCATGCATGACGCTCTAGAATTTTTAAAACGACAACTCGGAAATAAAATATTTTTTACCGCAGGAGTTCCTCTCGGAAGTGCGATGGGCAAAGTTGATTTTTGTAGTATCAGCGGAAGCATTGGTGATAGTTGGAAAAAGAGTTTCGAACAGTTTTTAAGCTATAGAGAAAATGAATCTGCAATTCAATCTTTACGCTCCACTATTGGAAGATGGCACTTAAATGGAAGAGCTTTCCAAAACGTACCTGATGTATTTACTTTAAGTAAAGAAAAAAACAAATTAACACCAAACCAACAATATACTTTACTCATTATCAATGCTTTATGTGGAAATACATTGTTTAATTCTGATTTCATAGACGATTTCACTCCAGAACAATTGAGTGAGTTTCAATGGATTTTTAAGTTAAAAAACAGTCGTGTAAAAGAGGTACAAAATTTGACCAATGATAAGTATCTAATTCACTTTACTAATGATGAAAAATCATTTGTAGCAGCTTGTAATTTGAGCAATAAAAAGGCTTCTCCTTTAGTTAAGAAACAACCAGTTGAGTTAGAACCATTTGAGACTATGATTTTTAAAATATAATTTTAAAACAACTTCACAGAGAAAAAATCCACAGCCAATTATTATGAAAAAGATTCTTTTGACTTCTCTTCTTTTATCTTTCTATTTTATAACAATACATTCACAAAAACCATTTTACCATAAAAACAAAACAATAAGTTGGGTTGGTGAAACTGAGTTTGAATATTATTTAGAAGATTACGACCGACTTAATTTTGAACCGCCTACCAATCAACAAGAAGAAACTCGTAGTATAAAATTAGATCCATTTGCAACTTGCGAATTGGGAACAGAAAGATATTTTACTTACTTCATCATCAACGAAGTTTTGGAAAATAGACGCAAAGTATATTCGATGGATGGCGACCCAATGACTAGTGATGAAATATCTAATGCTTTTGGAAAAGCGACTATTGATACACTCATCACCTACGATCCTATCACTTATAAAGAAACGGTAACTGTTACTCGAATAGAACCTCAATATCAAATCAAATCTTTTAAAGTTAGACAATGGTGGTTCTATGATAAAGAGAAAGAAAGTATTGGTTCGCTAGTACAAGCCATTGCACCAGTTCTAGAATTAGGAAAAAGCGATGGCTCAAAAATATATAAACCTCTTTTTTGGATTGACATGAAACAGTCTGTGGATAAAGATTACGATTATAATAGTCCATCAGTTATTTGGGCAAAGGAAACGCTTTCAAGTCTTTCATTTAAAGATGTAAAAAAAGTAAAAGGTAGAACTAACAAAACGCTGAAAAATGTGTTATACAAAGAACCTAAAAAAGGAAAAACTCAAGTACTACATAATGATAGTTGGTATTCCTATTGTGCTGATGAAATGGAAGTCAATGAAGTAGAATCGATGCTATCTGCATCAAAAGATACAATAGTTACTTTTCATCCAGAAACTTTTGCAGAGGATGTTCAAATTATAAAAAATCCCGAAGTAAAATTTAAGGACTTCGATTATATGCGAGTATTGCAACATTGGTATTTTGATAAATCAACTAATAGCTTGGCAAGTAAAGTTATTTCGATTGGACCTTTACAAAATATCTATGATGATAAAGGGAAATTGAAATATCGACGAGCTGTATATTATGTTCCGAGTGGGCAGTAGGAAGTTTATTGTTGTATTGTTGTATTGTTTTCGCTTTGCTATTGTTTTAATGATAATGAAACCATATAACAATAGCGAAGCGAAAACCATACAACCATACAACCATACAACAACTCCAACTTGAAATAAAAAATCCCAAATTTTCAACAATCTAAATTCTTTTCTAACCAGTTGACGATTAACGGACTAAAAAAAAATATCTGTATTCTCTATTTTTGCAAAAAAATAAAAAATGAGTTACCTCGATTTAATCATACAATCCTATCAAGATTTTGCAGGTTACATTTGGAATGAAATTACTTTCCAAACTTCGCCGTTGTATGTCAATTATTTTTATTGGTTGATTATCTTATCTCTTTTTGTTTGGGCATTAGAAGTATTTTTTCCGTGGAGAAAAAACCAATCTATATTTAGAAAAGATTTTTGGTTGGATACCTTTTATATGTTCTTCAATTTCTACATTTTTAAATTGGTCATTTTTATAGCTTTTTCAGCTTTAACAGAGCAATTATTTTTTGACTTATTTGGAATCGAAGCTGCTAAAGATTTTGCATTAATAGATATGGGACAATATGCTTTATGGATTCAGTTGTTAGTCTTTTTTGTAGTGACTGATTTTATACAATGGTTTACTCATTTGCAATTGCATAAATATGAGTTCCTTTGGCGATTTCATAAAGTTCATCACTCCGTAGAGGAAATGGGATTTGCTGCACACCTTAGATATCATTGGATGGAAAATGTATTTTATACACCAATGAAATATATAGCGGTAATGATTATCGGAGGCTTCAATCCTGAAAGTGCTTACCTCGTTTTTTACTTATCTATAGCTATCGGTCATTTGAATCATGCAAATGTTAAACTCACATTTGGACCTTTAAAATATATCATCAACAATCCTGTCATGCACTTATGGCATCACTCTTATCATTTGCCAGATGAGAGAAGACAAGGGGTTAATTTTGGAATTTCTTTAAGTATGTGGGATTATATATTTGGGACAAATTATGTACCTGAAGATAGTGGAACAATTAAATTAGGTTTCCCAGGAATGGAAGAATTCCCTGAAGGTTTTGTACAACAAAATTTACAAGGATTTAAAAAAGATAAGAGACTAAGTAAATAGAAAAGTTAGTTCGATAAAATCATAGCTCCACGTTTTAACGTGGAGAATAAAACAAAATAAAAAGGCTTTAGCCATACATAAATTATGTATAGCTAAAGCCAAATCTCATCTACTTTTTCACCGCCTTGAAAGACGGTGCTATAAATACCATTCTAGATTTCATCATAACTTCAATTCAGCAAAGCTAAATTTTGATTTCTTTAAATTTAAAAACAACATGAAAAACCATCTCGAAAATATCGTCAGATATAATCTTTGGGCAAATCAGCGAATGGTTGAATCTTTACAATCATTAAGTGAAGAACAAATTTTTCAACACATCGAAAGTAGTTATCCTTCCATCAAAAAAACATTAGAACACATTTGGGGCGTAGAAAATGGTTGGCTCAAAAGTATAATGAAAACGCCCGAACCTTACTTCCCTATTTTTGAAGGTGATGCAAATTCTTTATTTGAACATCTAATAAAAGGTTCTGAAAACTTCATCCAATTTATCGAAAACCAACCTGAAGCATTTTTAGATACTACCTTTGAGGTGAGTTATGATAACAAGACATTTACATTTCAAGTATTTCAAGCGACTCAACATTGTATGAATCATTCGACTTATCATCGAGGTCAAGTATATACTATGGCAAGACAATTAGGTTTAAAAGAATTAAAAGGACTTGATTATATAGATTATGTTTGGACAAAATTGAGTTAGAGTTAGATAAATTTTCAATCAAAAAAGCCACACCTTTTCATAAGAAAAAATGTGGCTCTTATTCTTAAAGCAGAATAAATTCTACCTAAAAGAATTCAAAACAAAAAACAAACATCCTGTTCTAAGAACAAAGATGTAAACAAGAACAAAAGGATAACGATAGTAATTAATATATGCTGCCTCTTGATTTTTAGCTTCGCTAAAATACCTTCATTTTTTCTTTCTAAAATAATTTATAATTTTGCCTAACTTTACGATTATATTTAATCTATAATGTTCATCCCCTTTCAACTAATCTTTTACTAAATCTACATTTTAAAATAATTCAATCTAAGTATGAGGACAATTATGTACTTATACTTACACACAACACATATCAGATATGTCAGATCTTAATACATACGGCAAAGGCACTTCATTAAGTAAATTATTACTTTATGTTTTATTCATTTCGGTTTGTGCATTGTTATTTTACAATTATTTTAAAAATACCAACTTTGGAAAAGGTGTTGATTATACTAGTGTTCCAAAGGAAATGCAAATCAAATATATTCCGTCAGATTATGAATTTGAAGCTGATGATGAAATAACACTTGCCATCATCACTAATCCTGATCGATATCAAAGAGAATTTAATCAATTGATTCATGACTTCAATTTGAGTATGCTACATCATGTAGCTAATCGAATGGATTTGGCGGATTCTATCAAAGTAACGATTGAAGGTGAATATGAAAAACATCACCCTTACATGCGGGAAATGTATTATAAAGATTTTGTAAAAATCAGAGATACAAGTGCCAACTTGTATGAGTCGTGGTACGATAATAATTTTAATAGTGCGACAGAAGCATTGAATGAAGTTGCTTCTAATTATAGTTGCTACTTGGTGAATCAAGTCATTATGAATTCTATTTATGCTAAAGGTGGTAAACTCGTCGGTACTGGAAATAGCGTAGAAACTCCTTGCATGATTGCCATGCAAGAAAGTCTAAAACCATTGATAAAAAGACTCGAACAAAAAGCTGCTATCAAAGATTTTAGTGCTTCCAAAGGTATGATGGAAAAGAAAGTGGAAAAGGCGATTATGGAATTGGGAACTATGGAAGTCAGAGATAGAAAAGGATTGAGTAAACAATTACAAACCAAGGTTTGGGGTTATGCCGTTTCTTCAACTGATATTGAAGTATCCGCTATTAGTATTTTAAAAGTAGGTTTTAAATTAGATCGATATTTTGATATTTCCGTTGATTCGGGTCGTAAAAGAGTGACGATAACTTTGCCTGAACCTGAGATTTTATCACATGAAGTTTATCCAAAAATTGATGCGCTTGATGTCGGTTGGATGAGAGAATTGAGTGGTGAAGATTTTAATAAAAACTTCAATGTATTAAGAAGGGAATTTCGTCGTGATGCTATCGAAGATAATGTGATGAGCAAATCTAAAGTTCAAGCTGATGAAATGATGAAGCTGATGATGGAACCTATCACTAGACAATTAGGACGACAATATAAGTTATCGGTTAAGTTTAAAAAAATAAGTAATAATAGTCTTAATGATGAGTATTTAGAAACTGCGGATGCGAATTTCGAAGACTAAGAGCTTATTGGGAATTCCCAACAAGCTCTAACAAATACAGCACAATTATTGCAAATTAAACTATGAATATTAGGTTTAATTTTAAATTTATAAAAACCCTTGTATTCATTAGGTTTTAGCCTCATTTTAAAATAAAAAATAGTAAATCAAAGATTTACTTTGATACCTAAAGTTCTTGGACACAATTATCTCATATTTATTTTGGCTTCTTTTTTTATCACTCTTCGTTAAAAAG
>JALZVK010000331.1 GCA_023301005.1 Saprospiraceae bacterium
TTATAACCTTTGGCAAAATAATAAATCGAAAGTAGGACAACCTAGTATTCGATATTAAAAAAATAACATGCGGGCAATTATATTAACAACCATTTTTTCACTACTAGCACATTTGACATATAGTCAATGCGATCCTCAATCTATTGATTCTGATCAAGATGGGATTTGTGATATTCTAGATCAAGATGATGATAATGATGGAATTATTGATTCTGAAGAAACTATTTGTTCTAGTATTGATCTTTCAGATCTTACATTTAATGGCGTTGCGGTAACTGAAATTTTCCCTTCGGAAATTCAACTTACTGACAATAATGATGTTTGGAAGAGTTCATACTCTGCGGAATCATTTAGCCTTCCTATTGATTTTCAGTTTAGAAGCAACACTACTATCATTAGCATGATAGGATTAATTCCTGTTAGTGCAAATGAAAATAATAATAGCTGGTCCGATGGTGGGTATAAAGCCTATATCCATCAAAATAGTCGCTTATATGGGAAGTTCCCAACTGCATGGGATCCTATTATAACAATTGGACATGAGCAAATAGTAAAGATTTCCATTGCGACTGATGGTACTATAAATGTTACAATAGATGAAGAAACTGTATTTACTGGTACTGCACCTATCGAAGATTATAAAGTTGTAATTACTAGCTATAATGGAGGCCGTATTGAAAATGCAAGTCTGATTTATGGAGGAGTACCTTGTACTAATATTGATAAAGATTCAGATGGAGATAATATTCCTAACCGTCTTGATTTGGATAGTGATAATGATTTATGTGTAGATGCATTTGAAGGTGGAAATGACTTTGGATTAAATGATATGGACGGCGTAGGGAGGTTATTGGGAGGTATAAATACTAATGGTATTCCTACAATTGTAGGGAATGGTCAATCTATTGGAGAAAGTGAAGAAGCGTATAATATTGTACCTGACATTAGAGCATGTCAATGTATTGCAGCTAATAATCCTACTGATTCAGATAACGATGGCGTATGTGATGTAGCAGATCAATGTACTATTATTTCAGATGCTTTGATAGGTACTTCATGTGATGATGGAGATGATTGTACGATAAATGATGTCTGGACAATTAATTGTATTTGCGAAGGTACATTTGCAGATATAGACAATGACTCTATATGTGATGTATTAGATGTTTGTCCTGATTTTGATAATACGATTGATTTGGACGATGATGGTATTGCGGATTGTCAAGACGATTGTATAGATATCAATGAGAACGATATCTGTGATGATGTAGATGCTGATTTTTCTATTGACGAATTGAAAGTATATACCAGTCATAAGAGAGGGTTTTATGAAAGTTCATTTGATTTACAACTCTTTTCAAATGATCCAAATGCTTCTATATATTATACGATAGATGGAACTACTCCTTCTAATGTTAATCAACTTTATAATGGCAATTCTATTTCGATAAATGAAACTACAATTCTAAGAACGATTGCATATACTACTCAACTAACGTCATTAAATGAAACACATAGTTTTCTTTTCTTAGATGATATTATTACAGACCCAACATTGAATACTTATATAACAGAACATCCAATATGGGGCAACCAACTCAAAAATGCTTTAAAAGAAATTCCTACTATTAGTATCGTTTCCGATAGTACAATCAATGCAGATACAACTGTATCTGGATCTATGGAAATGTTATTCTCTGATGTAAAAGAAAATTTTCAAGCTAATTGTGGTTTAGGTAATTATGGTAATGCCAGTTTAGGATTACCCAAACGTAATCTAAGAATGTACTTTGATAGTATCTATGGACCTAAAAATCTTGAAGCATCTCTTTTTGAGGGATTTGAAAATGGAATAGAACCAATAACGAAATTTGACAAATTAGATTTACGAAGTAGTCATGAAAGTTGGTTATGGAATTCTGCAACTGAATGGCATAAGGGCGAAACTTATATGACTACTAAACTCTTAGATGACATGATGTTACGTGGAGGAAGTGTGAGTCCTCACAATCGTTTTGTACATCTTTATATTGATGGTAAATATTGGGGACAGTTTGATCTAAGAGAAAAATTTGATGATAATATGTTAGCTGAATATCTCGGAGGAGATAATAAAGATTACAATTTTATTTCAGGATCAAAAGTAACAGTTAGTGCATTCTATCCTGCAGATGGAGTGATGAAAGATAGTGTAAATTCCGATTGGCAAACCTTAGTAGATAGCTCCGACGATTACTTGACTTGGAAAACGATGGTCGATGAAAATTCCTTTTTTGATTTGATGCTTATATTTATGTATGGATTTTCGGAAGCAGAATGGAATGCTGCGGGTGCACCTAGTATTGGGAAGGAATTTGTTTTTCAAATAAATGATGCAGATTTATTCTTTTCAAGAGGACATCCACTTTGGTCTAATCGTACCTACCCTCAACATAATGCGAATGGTCCAAATAATATGTTCTTACGTTTATTCAATGAAGGTCATCCTGACTTCATTCAAGACTTCGCTGATAGAGCTGCTTTATTGTATGATTATGATGGTGCTTTAACACCTACAACGCTGAAGGCGCATATGGATGAAATTGCTGATATGATGAATCAAAGTATTATAGGTGAAGCTGCAAAATGGTCAGATGATAGTTATGAAAATCCAACTCAATGGCAACAAAAAATTGATTCCTTTAAAATCAATATGGTCGATGTTAGAAGAGATGTTGTAGTCGAACAGATGAAACAAACAGGTGTTTATCCTAAACTTGATCCTGTTTCCTTTTCTGTCGAAGAAGGTCTTGTTGCTGTAAATACTCCATTAGATATTATCAATACTAACTCTGCTGGTGCTATATATTATACCCTCGACGGAACCGATCCAAGACTTGATGGAGGAGGGATCAATTCATCAGCAATCAATTATCAAGGAACATTAACAATCCCTGAAGGTGTTACACAAATCAATGCTCGAATCAAAGGTCAAGAGACCACTATTAACGAAACTAATATTGCTATCAATAAACCTATTAGCTGTGCTAAACTAGGTATTAAGCCATTAGAGGTTGCCAACGATGGGAATATCTGGGGAATATATAATGAGGATCAAGTTACTGATGTAAGACAATTAAATTCCACTAGTAATCCATGGATTGAAATTGATTTGGGCGCAATTGAAAATATTGATGTTGTTCGAATATGGGGACGTAGTGGATGGGGACTATCTCAAAACTCTATCGACCCTTATATTTTTATTTCAAATGAACCATACGTTGCGGAGTCAGTAGCCGAAGTATTGGCAAATCCAGATGTACAAGTTTTTCAATTTGATGGACTGTGGGCAGATGTTTTTGAAGTACCTACCAATACGCAAGGGCGTTATGTACGTCTGATGGTTGAAACAAATCTTATCTATTCGTCTGAAATAGAAGTCATTCAATTAGGTAATCCAATAGTCAAAGATATTTGGAGTCCAATGATTCCTCAAACTTATTTTACAAATCAAGACTATTCTAATATTGTCATAAATGAAATCATGTATCATTCAGGTGGTGCATGTGCGGTTGTAGATTCTTCTGAATTGGATTATATAGAATTATATAATGCTGGCAATAAAGCGATCAATTTATCAGATTGTAATTTTACAGAAGGTATTTCATATTCATTTCCATATCCAACTATTCTTCAGCCTGGAGATTTTTTAGTTCTAGTTGAAGACTCTGTGGAGTTTCAATTGGTCTATGGATTTTCACCTAATCATCAGTACAAAGGTGGATTGAGTAATGATGGCGAAAAAATAAAACTGTCTGATCCTTTTGACAATGGAATTGATTCTCTAACCTATAATGATAAAAATCCTTGGGACGAACATCCTGATGGTGAAGGTTCTTCATTTGAATTATTACACCCAACTTTGGAAAATAGTAATCCTTTAAGTTGGTTTCGTTCTGATGATCCTTGCGGAACTCCAAATCAACCAAATAGTAGAATCTGTGCTGATGCTGCCTTTCCTATTGTTATCAATGAAATCAATTATAACTCTAATGATGATGTATTTGACCCAGGCAATTGGGTAGAATTATACAATCCTAATAATAATTCAGTTGACTTGTCAGGATGGGAATTTTATGATAATGGAAATGTATTCGTTCTACCTCAAGGAACTCAAATAGCCTCGCAAGGCTATTTAGTTTTAGTAGACAATCAAAATGATTTTATAAATGCTTTTCCAAATGTAAATTCTAATATCA
>JALZVK010000332.1 GCA_023301005.1 Saprospiraceae bacterium
CTTGGGATGGATTAGTTGTTCCATGTTGTTTTGATAAAGATGCTGAGCATCGACTTGGAGACTTAAAATCTGCTACATTTGAACAAATATGGCATAGTGATCCTTATAATAATTTTAGAAAAACTTTACTAAAAGGGCGAGATAAGATAGATATTTGTACAAATTGTACGGAAGGCTGTAAAGTTTGGGCTTAATTTTTTCACTTCAAATATAGTTTTTATTTCAGCTATAATTTACTGGGAATCAACAAGTTATGCGTTATAATATATATTGCCTTTCTAATTAGGTAATGTTTTTCTGAAAAAACGAACAAACATGCGAATAAATATTTACATTTCCAAAAATATTTACTAACTTTGTGTACTGTTTAATCAGAAAAGAAAGCTAAATTATACCCATCAACACTCCTTAATCCTTATATTTAATTTAAAGGAGTAACAATCATACAAAATTCGAGAAGATATATACATTACTGATACATACTAGAGAAACTGTGTGTAATAAGAGCTTTATATGCTTTTTTATTAAAAAATAGTTCTAGAGAATGATAATATGAACTATAATTTTGAGGAACTACACCAGTTGAGGATTTGTTATTATTTATACTACTTAGATAGTAATGAATATCCTAATTTCTCGAAACACTTATTTTTTGTTAATTCCTCAAACAGAACAGCAAGATGACTTACAAGACAATTTTTATTGGACGTTTAGAATTTGGCACAGCCAAAAGCTACGAAAAGGTATTAAAAATGTACCAACATCGAGCAGAGAATTATTACAAATCAGATATTCTCCTTGATGAAGAATCGATCTTCGATGAAGAGTCGACCTCACTTAATGTTCCTCGTTTTATTACACAAGGATCAGAAAAAAGTTGGAAAAATACTATCAGCATGTTAGAGTATGTTGCTCAATTTGCTGTTGCTGGCAATTTAACAGCTTGGATGACCGAGAACGGAAAAATTCTCCGCCATGGTATAGTTGAACCTAAAAGTGATAGAACAGCCGTTCAAGCTTTTTTGAAGGGAAGAGAACTAATAGAGAAGAAAGGAAAAGAAGACGAGGCAATTCAATCACTTACAAAAGCGATTGAAAAGTATGACCGTCATGCTCAGGCTTATGAACGTAGAGGCCACATCAATTTTCAATTGAAGAATTATGATGATGCTGTCTATGATTTTACAAAGAGTATTGATTTCTCTCCTAGTAATCCAGAACCATATCTAGGAAGAGGTAATATTTATAAGTTACAAAAGAATTACGAAGAGGCAATTAAAGATTATGATATGACTATCAAGACGTCTATTCCTCTTCAACCAATTTACTTTAAAGCTAGACGTTCTAAAGCTGACTGTCACTTAACTTTAAAGGATTTTGAAGGTTCGTTAGCTGACTTGAAATTTTTCTGCAATAGAAATTTTAAGGAAGGAGATCCGAATATTCTTTTAAAAAGAGGAATGTGGTTTAATTACGGAAAAGCATTGTTAGAGACTAATAATTTTGACGAAGCTTTTCTTGCATTTGATAAAGTTATTGAAATCCAAGAGGGGAAAGATAGAGTATCAGAGGCAGATAAATATTTGTATAGAGGGATAGCTAGAGAAAAAGCTGGTAAAAATGGATTTTTAAAAGACTGGAAAGAATCTGAAAAATTCGGTTCTAAAAAAGCGACTCAATTGCTTAAACGAAGAAAATAATTTTTTAATATTTAAAAATATAATTTAGAGCGATGCTAAAAAGTGTCGCTCTTTTTTTTTCTCCATGAGACTCTTATTGAATAAGAGTCTCATGGAGAAAAAACTATGAAAGAAGCCAAAAAAAAGTGTTCCTCTTTGAGTTTGTAAAATACTTTCAGTTAAAAATGAAAATAATATAAGAGCCCCAAATAATAAATATAAATAATCTCTTTGAACAATTGCTAGATACAAGGGTAATAATAACATAACAAACAATAAACATCCACCAAGTAAACCTAATGTAACTGTGGTTTGTAAGTATTGATTATGTGTATTAAAATTACCTTCAAGTTCTTTTTTGAAATTCTTCTCTTTATATACTTTACTTAATTCTATTTGTATATCTCCAGTCCCTGTTCCTAGAAGAGGATATTTTTTTATGACTGTAAATGCAGCATTCCATAAATTAATTCTTGGATCGCTTACACCTTGTTTTTTACTATGCTGTTCTATTCTTTCTTTTGAAATTTTTGTTCTTTCTTTTAATCCAGGCAAATTTGTTATTAAAAATAATAACAAGATTCCTCCAAGAAAACTAAACCCGATACCTTTTAATATTTTTCCATTTAAATACATCCAGATCAAAAAAGAACATCCTAATATAATTACAGTAGCAAGTATTGTCATTCTAGAGGATAATAATAGGATGAAGAATAAAAACCAGACTATAAATAAACTTCTTGCTAGTATCTTATTTTTTGAAAGAATCTTAAAATTTTTCACTAAAAAAAATAGAATGGTTAATAGCGCAAAACTTAAATACATAGAATAGTAAGTAGGATGGAATCCTAAAAAACTTCCTAGTTTTTTATAGTACATCCAGTTTTCTCCAAGCTCTATATATTTTATAAGTGCATTTATAGTACAAAAAAGGCTTGCTATAAAACACCCTAAAATGAATGATTTTAAAATGGATAGTATTATATGATTTTTTTTTATTGGAAATGTAAACAAAATAAGAGGAAAGAGTATTAAAGGTAACTTGGTTTCTATTTTTTGCAAGGCATCAGTCCAATGAGATGTGTATAGTAATCCTAATATATGCAATAAATAGAAGCTGATAAAAATTATAGGAAAAGGATGAGAAAGAGATTTGAAATTTTTAAATAAATTACCCGAGACCAACCAATTAAGTCCACATAAAATAATAACTAAAGATGATAAGCGTGGATGAAGAGGTAGTATAAAACAAAACAGCATGAGCAAATTCTGATGGATTGCCTCATGCTGTTTTTTAGATAAAATCATTTATTCTTTAGTGAAAGAATTTAAAAAAATGCTATCTCAATTTTTGTTTTACTTCAACAATTTCATACGCCTCGATTACATCTCCTACTTTTATGTCATTATAATTCTTAATTGAAACACCACATTCAAAACCAAATTTCACTTCTTTTGCATCATCTTTAAATCTTTTCAGAGAAGAAATTTCCCCAATATGTCCTTCTTTAATAGGATAGATGACAATTCCTTCTCTAATTAATCTAACATGACTATTTCGATTAATTACACCTTCTGTTACATAACATCCTGCAATCGTACCAATTTTACTAATTTTGAATACTTCGCGAACTTCTACTTGAGCTGTAATTTTTTCTTCTTTAGTAGGTTCAAGCATCCCTTCAATAGCAGTTTTGATTTCCCCAATCGTTTCATATATAATAGAGTACATTTTAATTTGTACTCCTTCTTTTTCTGCTAATTTACGAGCTCCTGCTGAAGGTCTTACTTGGAATCCAATTACAATTGCATCAGACGCAGATGCTAATAAAACATCTGATTCAATGATTTGACCAACGGCTTTGTGAATTACATTTACTTGAACAGATTCAATAGAAAGTTTAATTAATGCATCAGATAATGCTTCAATAGAACCATCAACATCACCTTTTACAATAAGGTTTAATTCTTTGAAACTACCTAACGCTAAACGACGACCAATCTCATCTAAACTAATACGTTTACTTGCTCGATTAGATTGTTCTCTATTAATTTGAGAGCGATTAGAAGCTAATTGTCTTGCTTCTTGTTCAGACTCCATTACTTTAAATTTCTCACCAGCTTGAGGAGCACCACTTAATCCTAGAATTAAAACAGGTGTTGATGGACCCGCTGTTTTAATTCTTTTTCCCCATTCGTTGAACATGGCTTTTACTTTACCAGAATGTTCTCCTGCAACTACTGAATCACCTATTTTAAGTGTTCCTGTTTGAACTAATATTTTAGTTACGAATCCTTTTCCTTTATCTAAAGAAGCTTCTACAACTGTTCCTGAAGAAGAACGATCAGGGTTAGCTTTTAACTCTAATAACTCAGCTTCTAATAATATTTTTTCTAACAAAGCATCAATACCGATTCCCTTTTTAGCTGATATATCTTGAGATTGATATTTTCCACCCCAGTCTTCTACTTGAAGATTCATTTCTGCAAGTAACCCTTTAATTCTTTCAGGGTCTGCACCTTCTTTATCAATTTTATTAATTGCGAAAACCATCGGTACTCCTGCTGCTTGAGCATGACTAATAGCTTCTTTTGTTTGAGGCATTATAGCATCATCAGCTGCAATAATAATAACAGCTATATCTGTAACTTTAGCACCACGGGCACGCATCGCTGTAAAGGCTTCGTGACCAGGTGTATCTAAAAAAGTAATTTTCTTATTTTCATCGCCAACTACAACCTCATAAGCTCCAATATGTTGAGTGATCCCTCCAGCCTCTCCGTCAGCTACTGCAGCACTACGAACATAATCCAATAAAGAAGTTTTACCATGATCAACATGTCCCATTACAGTAACAATAGGTGCACGAGGAATTAAATCTTCAGGATTGTCTATGATTTCTTCTTCTTCTTCAATAGATTCTTCAGCACTAATGAATTCAACTTCATGTCCAAATTCACTTGCAACCAACTCAATAATTTCAGCATCCAATCTTTGATTAATTGAAACAATCACTCCAAGATTCATACAAGTTGTAATTACTTGAGCAACAGGAACATCCATCAAGTTTGCAATTTCTGATACAGAGACAAACTCAGTAAGTTGTAATCCAGTTACTTTTTTTTCTTGGTCTCTGATTTCCTTATTCTCTTTTAATCGATCTCTATTACCTCTTCTTATTTTTTGACGTTTTCGGCTTTTACCTCCAAGGCGAGCCATTGTCTCTTTAATTTTCTCCTCTATTTCTTTTTTAGAAACTTCTTTAACATCATCTCTTCTGCCTCTGTTATTATTATTTCTGCCTCTATTATTGTTATTTCCCCTTGGAGAATTTCCTCTTGGAGAATTATTTCCACGTGGGCTATTATTATTACTTCTATTTCCGCCACCACTATTATTTCCACCACCGCCTTGTCCTTGTCCTTGTCCTTGTCCTTGTCCTTGTCCTTGTCTTTGCCTTTGATTACCGCTTTGATTATTTTGAGTAACCGTTACGACTTTTTTACGACGACGACGACGACGTTTTGCATCTGAATCTCCTTCTTTCTCTTTAGAAGTTTTAGACTTATCAGCAGGGGCTGGTTTTTTCTTTTTAGGTTTTTTAAATTGCTCAGTATCAATTTTACCAACAATCTTTAAACCTTTAAGAGTAGGTGTTTCTGCTCTAACCATTTTATCACTAACTGCTTCCGCCTTTTTCTCAGTAACTTCTTTTTCTTTAGCAGTTGTTTCTTCTTTAGTAGAAGACTCTTTTGCTTTTACAACTTCTTTAACTTCCTCAACGACAGGTTTCGGTTCAGGAACAACAACCTCTTTCTTTTCCTCAACAACAGGCTCTGGTTCGGGAACAACAACTTCTTTCTTTTCCTCAACGACAGGTTTCGGTTCAGGAACAACAGCTTCTTCCTTTTCTTTTTTCTTTTTTGGTTTATTACTATCCAAATCAATTTTCCCTTTGACCGTTAAGCCATAAGAAGGTCTGTGACTAATATCGTCATCATTAGAAGTATCAGGAACTTCTTCTACAATTTCTTCTTCTTCAACTTCCTCAACAATAAGATCTGGAATTGTTTCTTCTACAGGGGGAGGAGGAGTAGGTTCAACTACTTTCACTTCTGGTTTCACCTCAGGCTCTTTTTCTTTAGCCGTAGGAGGGCGGGTGCCTATAACCAATTGGTCTGCTTGTTCTTTTATAGCAATAGATTTCTGGAATTCCTTGAGCAACTCATTGTACATCTCATCGGAAATCTTTGCGGTAGGTTTGTTTTCAACTTCAAATCCATTGTTGGCTAAAAAGTCAACAATAGTAGTTGTTCCTACATTTAATTCCTTTGCTATCTTTACTAAACGTTTTGCCATTCGCGATTTTTCCTTAACGGCTTTTAATTAAAAAAAAGATATACAAAAGCTCTTCCCGACAAGTTATTTTCAGTTTACATGTATCAATAAGTTTTATTGAAAAAATAAATTAAAATACAACATCATAAAAGACTTTTGCATAAGTGATATAACTATAATAAAAACAAATAAATTCAAAATTGAGCACAAAGGTACAGTAAAACTATTGATAATTATGTACCAACGTCAATAAATACTACCTAAATCATTAGTGATCACCTCTAAAATAGGTATATTTTTCTTTTTTTATATATAAAAACGAATTTACTCTTCTTCTTCAAACTCAGATTTCAGCACTCTAAGAACGTCTTCAATAGTTTCATCTTCTAAATCTGTACGACGAATTAATTCTTTTTGACTTAATTTAAGTACACTTCTTGCGGTATCACAACCAATGTTTTTCAACATCTCAATAACCCAACCTTCTATCTCATCACTAAATTCATCTAAATCAACATCGTCGATTTCCATTTCATCTGTATTTCTAAATACGTCGATTTCGAATCCAGTTAATCGGCTTGCTAATTTAATATTAGTTCCACCTTTTCCGATTGCTAAAGATACTTGATCTGGATCAAGATATACAGAAGCTTTCATCTTCTCATCATCCAATGCGATACTACTTACCTTTGCTGGAGTTAAAGCACGCTGAATAAAGAGTTGATGATTATTAGTAAAATTAACAATATCAATATTTTCATTTTTTAACTCCCGAACGATACCGTGAATTCTAGATCCTTTCATACCGACACAAGCTCCTACTGGATCTATTCTATCATCATAAGATTCTACGGCTACTTTTGCACGCTCACCTGGCATTCTTACAATCTTTTTAACTACAATCAATCCATCTTCAATTTCTGGAACTTCTTGTTCTAATAATTTTTCTAAAAATACATTATCTGTTCTAGATACAATGACTACAGGGTTATTATTTTTCATTTCTACTTTTCTAATCACTCCTCTCACCATATCTCCTTTTCTAAAAAAATCCCCTTTAATCATTTCACTTCGTGGCATCACTAATTCGGTTCCAGTTGAATCATCCAAAATCAAAATTTCTCTCTTCAAAATTTGATGAACTTCACCCATGATGATATCACCCTGTCGTTCAATGTATTGTTTATAGATCTCATCTTTTTCTAATTCCATTATTCTTGAAATAAGAGTTTGACGTGCAGCCATGATAGCTCTTCGACCAAAATCTTTCAAAAATAATTGCTCATAACATTCCTCACCAATTTCGTAATCATCATCAATAGACATCGCTTCAGAAATTGAGATTTGCGAACGATCTTCTGTTACCTCACCATCTGGCACAATTTCTCTAACTCTCCATAACTCTAAATCTCCTTTTTGAGCATTAACAATCACATCAAAATTTTCATCTGATCCATATTTCTTTTTTATCAGAGTTCGGAATACATCTTCTAAAACCCGAACCATTGTTGGTAAATCAATACTTTTATTTGATTTAAACTCTGAAAAGATTTCGGCTAACATATCTATTTATTTTTTTGAAAATGAAAATTTGATTATTGCTTTTGTTATTTGTTCAAATGCAATCGGGGTTTGAACTATTTCTGTTCTCTTTTTCTTTCCTTCTTTGATTCTAACTTTGTATTCTAGAACTACACCTTCGTCATTTGACTCAATTAAAGTTCCTGAAAATTTTTCGTCCTCTTTAGTATCAATCTCCAATCGCCTGCCAATATTTTTTTGATACTGTCTAGGAAATTTAAGTGGACGATCAATTCCAGGTGATGAGACTTCTATTGTATATTTTTCTCCTAACCAATTATTCTCATCAATATATTCTTCAAGGTATCTACTAATTTTTCTACACTTCGTAAAATCAATTCCAGAATCACTATCTATAAAAATTTGAAGTTTACTATTATTCTGCATTACCTCTATAATGAAACAATCAGAATATTCTTCCTCTTCAAATTTTTCTAACAATAGTTTTTCAATTTTTTTTTCAATCACGATTAATTGAATTTTATATACTTAGGAATTTTTTAAAAAAATATTGCCTAAGATTTATTTAGTGTTTTAAAAAATAAAAAGAGGGAACTTTTGTTCCCTCTTCCTAGAGTATTAAACTTGTGTGGTGCAAATATAAGAGTTTTTATTATACTGTGCAACTACTATTTTATTTGTAAAGATTTAGTTTGCATTCCTTAGATTTGCAATAAAAAAATGTTGTACGATCAAATTCAAGAAGCTGTAAATTTTATCCAATCAAAAATCAAATTCGAACCTGACTTCGGAATCATTTTAGGAACTGGACTGGGACAGTTAGTAGATGATATAAATATTAGTGATGAAATTCCTTATAGTGAAATTCCACATTTTCCAGAATCTACTGTACAAAGTCATAAGAGCAAATTAATCTTTGGAACTCTTGCGGGTAAAAAAGTAATAGCGATGGCAGGTCGGTTTCATTTCTATGAAGGCTATTCAATGAAGCAAGTTACTTTTCCAGTTAGAGTTTTGAAATTTTTAGGAATAAAAAAATTAGTTATTTCAAATGTGTCAGGAAGTACAAATGCTAATATTAATGCAGGCGATATAGTTTTTATAAAAGATCATATTAACCTACAACCTGAAAACCCACTTCGGGGAATTAATGATGAAAGACTAGGTCCAAGATTTCCTGATATGCTTAAAACTTACGATAAATCATTGAATGCGAAAGCACTTGAGATTGCAGCTCGTAATAATATAGTTGCTCATGAAGGTGTTTATGTTGCGCTTCAAGGACCTAACTTAGAAACTCCTGCGGAGTATGGATTTTTAAATAGGATAGGAGGAGATCTGGTTGGTATGTCAACTGTGCCAGAAGTTATAGTAGCTCGTCATATGGGACTTCCTGTTTTTGTTTTATCGGTGGTGTCTAATAAATGTTTTCCCATTGAAGACATTACAGAAACAACTGTAGAAGAAGTAATCGAACTTGCTAATGAAGTTCAACCTAAAATGAGTTTGATAGTAAAAGAGATGCTAAAAGAAATGTAAGAGTATTGTTAGAAGCTCCCTTGAAATGAGATGATAAAGTTTCTTCCTGCTGCACTTACTCCCGAAGCGAAAGGTCTATAATGTAAATCTAAAATGTTCTCAACCGCAAGATTGACTGACATACGATCATTTAGTTTATAAGAAGAATATAAATTGTAAGTAGTCCAAGCTAATGTGCCAACATCAGGTATAGCTTCATCTTCATTATCAGCAGATCCAGGTGGACCATATTCACTTAATTCTTTTTTGCCATTATAACGTATGACTCCTTCTACTTTAAATTTATCCGTTTTAAATGCTAAACTTGTATTACCATAAGTTGGAGGTATATGTGCGAGTGGTTGTTCCAAAGAATCTATAAGACTTCGACCTTTGACAAAATTAATACTTGATTTGAATTGCCAATGTTCATTAAAATCAAAAACGACATTTCCAGAGAAACCTGTTACATAAGCATTATTAGCATTAATATTTTTTTGAACTTGTTTATGAGAGTCTTCTGCCCATAATGTAGAATCTCCGAAGAACGTAGCATTCGTTCTCACAATAGCATCTTCTAAATGAGTATAAAAACCAGTTGCACTAATTTTATATTTACCAGACTTTGGATTTGTACCAATTGTTTTTCCAAGAGTAATTTCACCATTCAAAGCTTTCTCTGGTTTCAATTCAACATTAGGTACTAAAACGTTTCCGTCCTTTACTCTGATTTTTGCAAAGTCATCCAAATTAGGTGAACGAAATGCACTAGCCCCAAGAAGGTGTACTTGCCAACCATTTTTAGAATTAAAAGTTAACCCCGTTGCCCAAGTCAAATCCGTGTTACGACTAGTAACACCTTGGGTGACAAATGAATCTGGCCAAGCTATCAAATCATCCTCTAAGTATTTTGCAAATAACTCTACAAAAGAATATCGAAGACCTCCTGTTAAATTAATTGTAGAGTCTTGATTTCTCCATCGATAATTTAAATATGTACCAGCAGTAGTCATGGTACTATAGTCACTTGGATATCGAGTAAATTCTTTATTATTGATAGCACCTGTTCTGACATTGGTATTTCCAGCAGTCGAAAAAACTAAATTATGAGTAGCGTCTACTCCGTAAGAAATAAGATGACGATTATTATCATCTAGCGATTTATCAAAATCAGTTGTAAAAGAAAATACATGAACATCTTCTTTATTAAAAGTTCGGTGAGTATTACTATATTTTCTTTTGAGACGGTCTTCATCAATTCTTTGATACGCACCAATGATTGTTGATTTGTCAAAGAGTTTTGTTTTATTTAAAATCTTAGCTTTAAAAGAACTTAAAAAACGATTTTGAGGACCATAATACCATTCTGCCCATTTTAAGTCATTAGCAGAAGTTAAGGTATCATTCAACATATCATATCTAGGTACATCACTTGATGTAGAATATTGAACATTAAAGATAAAATATAACTCTTCCGAAGGTTGGTATTTTACTTTTTGTAAAAAATCTAACTGACTGTAACCTGTTCCTCTTTGAAGATTAGGATCAGCATTTTGTCTCCATTGATCTACATCTTCTAACCTATAAACATAAAATTCTCTCTTGCCTAAATCAGGATGTAAATCAGGTCTATTCCCACCTGCTCTCAAGTCATCATAATCAACATAAGTTACACTAGTAACCGCTCCCCAATTTTGTGTTGCATAATCAAAATCTAAATGAATAGATTTTTCCATATTAGCTGTAGAAAATCGAGTAGTTGCATTTGTTACTAATTCATAATCTTTATCATAGTTAAATAACACCTTAGGATCTCTTGTTCGGAAATGAACAACTCCTCCTAGTGCATCACTACCATAAATCAGAGAACCAGGTCCATAGATTACTTCTGCTTGTTGCAAGATAGAGTTATCAATAGTAATAGAATTCTGAATATGCCCTTCTCTGTATATCGCATTATTCATCCTTACGCCATCTATAACGAGTAAAACTTTATTCGCTTCAAATCCTCGAATTACAGGACTGCCACCACCCATTTGTGATTTTTGAATATAAACATCTGCATTATTTCCTAATACATCTGCCGATGTTTGAGAATTACTAAATGAAATACTTTCTTTTGAAATTCTATCGAGCATATAAGGTATCTCCGCTTCTGAATCATCTCTTCTTCCTACTACTTCTACGACTGCTAATTCATTGACTACCTCGGACATGGCTATAATACCTTTTGCTTCTCTTATCTTATGATAAGGAATACTTGATTTTTGATAACCAATGTATGTGAAATAAACCATCTCTCTATGTTGAATATTTCCTAAAGTGATTTGTCCATTTACATCAGTTGCGCCAATACCTTCTTTGTCAGTAAAAACGCTTACGCCGATTAACCCTTCTCCTGTTTTAGCATCTAAAACAGTAATTTTTAAATCAGTAAAATCAAAAGAAGATGAAGCTTTAGCAAAAGAAATATTTGCTATAAAAAATATAAATAAAATAGCCCAACTAAGTATGCGTAATTGGGTAGTACAGGTAAGATATTTTAAAAATGGTGATTCCACAAGTGTTTTTAACTTTTTGGAAGTTTGATAGTGAATGTAGTTCCCTCGTTTATCTGAGAAGACTTTACAAAAATCTTGCCAGAGTGATAACTTTCAATAATACGTTTGGCAAGTGAGAGACCTAAACCCCATCCTCTTTTTTTTGTGGAATAGCCTGGTTGGAAGACTGTCTTTAATTTATTAGATGGAATACCTTTACCTGTATCTGAAATTTCAATATTAATAGAATTATTATCTGTTGAAACTTTTGCAGAAATTTTTCCTTTTCCATCCATTGCATCAAGTGCATTTCTCAACAAATTTTCAATTACCCAATTAAATAGAGGAGCATTGAGTTGAGCATAAAGAGGTTTTTCATTTAAATCTGGAAACTCAAAAACCATTTTACGTGGTGCTCGACGCTGCATATATTTCCTCATATTTTCGAGTTCTTCGTAAATATTCGTTTTCTGTAATTCGGGTATTGCACCTATTTTTGAAAAACGATCTGCTATTAAATTTAATCGACCGACATCATTATTTAATTCATCCAAAATTTCTATCGTATCATCATTCCCTTCATGTATCAATCTTAAATGTTCAATCCAAGCAACAATTGCTGTAATAGGAGTTCCTAGTTGATGAGCAGTTTCTTTTGCCATTCCTACCCAAACTTGATTTTGTTCTGACCGTCGAGCTGAACTAAAACTAAAATAACCAAATGCAACAAATGCGCCTATTAATCCTAATTGTACAAATGGAAAATAGGTTAACATTTTCAGAGTTTTAGAATCTTCATAATAAACTAAATTGCCTTCCCCTCCAGGAACAGGTGGGTAACCATTAATTTTAAGTTCATCTAATCTCTGTTCCAAAAAGTCGAAATCTAAATCCTTCTTTTCGCCATAGTTTCTTCCTAGTTGTATTTTACCAGACTCTTCCATTAATATTAAAGGAATGGTGGTATTACCTGCTATATTTTTAAGTTCAAAAGATAAATCACATTGCTGTTCAACATCATCCGAGTTATATACATTTTGTATAGCTTCAGCCCAAATTTCAACTTTTTTTCTTTCTTCTTCAGCTAATTTATTGGCTACAGAAGTAGTGTAAATCAAAGAAGCTGTGAGAATTAAGATTCCCATGATTGCCAGATAAATCTTCCAATTTGATTTTTCTTGATAAGTATCCATGCTTAGATTTTAGAGAAATACATTTTATGGATTAGAAAATAAATAACTCGTTTTTTAAAATTCACGATTAGGCAAGAAAGCAAATATTTATATTTTTTCCTAATCATAAACAGTTCTTCCTATCTATTTAGAAAATAAGTTCTTCTTTTACTGTTCATAAGAAGACGAAAAAAATGTATAATATATTTTATATCAAAGTATTTTAAGGTGAAGCGTACTTTTGGAAATAGAGTAAAATTGGAAAGATTTAGTTTTTATTTTTTTTCAAAAAAAAATAGGTGTTAGATTAGTCAAAATCTAACACCTATTTTTCACAGCAACGAAGCTGAATGAAAATTAAACATTTAAATAATTCATCAAAGAATCATAACGCTCTTGTAATCCATCAAAATAATCAGACTCTTGGAATGAAGCTTTTATTGTATAATCAAATCGCTCGAATGAAGCAATGATTCGTTGTAATTGAAAATCTTGTTTATTAATTTTTACGGTAACATCAATTCTTTCAGAATCTAAATTGGAAGTTATAAATGTGCTTAATATTGCAGCACTTTCTGATTCCACTATTCTTGAAATTTCTGCTAAAGAATAATCTCTCTTATGCATTCCTAAAACAACAATACTTCCTGATTCTGTAAACGAACCTGTATTAGCAAAATATCGAACTAAGTCATCTTGAGAAATTAATCCTTTATAATTATCCTCAGCATCTACAACTGGGACTACGGTCAATTGAAATTCACTTAACGTCTTCAATATATCATATAAATGATCTGTATCTTTTACATAAGGTCTATTCATAGAAAGTTGATAAGAGCCGACTGCTTCTTCTACATCGTATTCTAAAATATCATCTTCTGAAATTAAACCTAATAACTGTTTATCATTAACAATAGGTAAATGGCGGACATAAAAATCACTCATGATACCTAGAGCTTCCGCTCCTGTATCCGAAGTCCGCAAAGGGATAATACTATGTGATAATAAATTTTTGGCTATCATAACTATTCTCTTTATTATGTTTGAATGAAAACGTTTTAAATACTAAAACGTTGAGAATAAGTTTGTTAAACTTTTCCCAAATATTAAAAGGCTTCCAAAATAGTATCATAATAATATCTGGAAATCCTTTTGACAAAATTAGGAGGTCACCTAATTTTCACATTTGATGTTAAAATTGATATAGGTGAATAGGCGGTTTAAAATCTATTAGTTTTTCTCTTAGAATGGTATATTAAATTTCGTTGAAAAAAATCAAAAGGACAATAACGAAATCAGGTATATATAGCATTTATTATTTTGTAATGTATAAAACAACTTCCTTGCCCTATTCTAAAAGGCGTCTTTTTTGAGCAACAAATTCTTCCTCAGTCAACAATCCTTTTTCTCTTAACTCCGCTAACTTATTTAATTGTTCAAGTAAATCATTGTTCTGATTAATTTTTTCTCCTTGAGAAGCAGACCCTGATTTTAGTTTATAATTATTTTGAACAAACATTTCAAATTCATCTTGAATTCTCAAATATGCTAAAGCATCATGAGTTTTTATTTTTTCAAAATCTGAAAACCCAAACTCAACTGCTTTACTCAAATGTAAAAAAGCTTTGTCTTTATTTTCCATAATAGAATAAGAACATGCAATATTAAAATGAGTAGCTACATCAGAATCATCAACAGCTAATGACTTTTCAAAATCTTCTATTGCTCCTTTATAGTCATACTCTTTATATTTTGCCATCCCACTTTTTTTGTAGGGATTATTTTTAGGTTTTCGAGAAGTAGGTCTTGTCGGTCGTTCCGCACGTCTTGTTGTTCGTTCTTGTCTTCTCTCCGTTGGTCTTTCAAAATCAGTATCTCTTTTACGATAATCTCTTTGCCGATGATCTCTTCGTTGTCCTCTCTGATTTTGATTTCTTTGTTGTTGTTGCTTGTTCCTACCACCAAATATCTTATATAATATAAAACCTAAAACCATAGGAAAAATAAGAGACTTTAGTCCTGTATACATAAACATAAAGGCAATAAATATAAAAATAAAGGTTCCAGAATTGTTGTTATTATTAGCCATTTATTTGAATGAATTTTTTTAGATCATATTGTAAGTAGTCACTTAAATATGTTCGTTAACGTATTAGGATTTTCAAAAATAACTAAAAGTCATTTTAAAGCAGCAATATCTCTATAAAATTAAGATTTACAAAATTTATAGAATCACTTATTAATGAAAAATTTTACCTGTTAGAAGAGTGAAATCATCAGGGAAAGGTTGACCTGCTCTAAATTGGTCAATATGTGAATACAATGTTTTATTAAATTCAGTAGGAGGAAGATGTGCATTTTCTTTTACAAAATGTTCTAATTGATCTTCATCAAAATATTCTTCTTTTTCATTTTGCACATCAGTTAGTCCATCTGTATAGGTAAGAATAAAAGCGTCACTATCTAATTGAAGGTGTCCTGTTTCGATAGCAGGTATCTCTTCAAACGAACCTAAAATTGTACACCCTTTTGTAAGTATTTGAGTTGTACCATTCATCATCAATAGAGGTGCAGTATGTCCCGCATTGATATAATGTAATACTTTTGACTCTTTACAAAAATGCCCTACAAAGAAAGTCAAGAATCTATCTCCTTTAGTGAGGTTAAACAATGATCTGTTCAATTCTTTTACTAAAATTTCTAAGTTAGGGTGTCTTCTAATTAAGACATGAAAGTTGGCTTGAAAATTTGACATCATCAATGCAGCAGCTAATCCTTTTCCAGAAATATCCGCGATACAGAAAGCACATTTATCATGTTCCAATTCTACAAAATCATAATAGTCTCCACCTAATCCAAGATGTGGTTTATAGATTCCTGCAAATTCATATTTATCATTTAGAGGGAGAGAATCAGGAATCAACATTTTTTGCATATCACCTGCAAGTTCCATTTCTCGATTAAGACGCTCTTGTTGAATCTGTCTTTTGAAGAGTCGTTTGTTCTCGATTGCTACTGCAATGATATTTGTAATCGTAGTGATGAATTTCACTTTATTATACATATCGCCACCTTCCTTTCCAAAGCCTCCAAAAAAACTATATGCGATAGGTGTATCTTTATGTAAGACAGGAATTACTACATCAAACTCTTTAATAAGAGGATGGTCTTTGTCTTGTTCAATATTTTTAAGTCGTTGATATTCTGGAAATTTATCTGTAATGTCCATCTTTATCAATTCTTCATCAATCCCTCTTGAAACTTTACATGCCCAACCTTCCTCTTCTTTTACAAAAAGAGCAACTTTCTCAACTGCCATTTCCCAACCAACAAAAGATGCGTACATATCATAGAGCGATTCCGCAGAGACATTATTATTAATGGCCTGCGTAATATTCAAAAGCCCGTTGATTTGCAACTGCTTGAGATTTAATTCCCGCTCTGTCTTTTCGAGTTGAGACAATTCTTTTTTTATTTTAGATAATTCAGACATCTAATTTTAATATGAATTCTTTTGTTGAGGCGATATGAAGTTAATTACGAAATTAAATTCGCATTCTTTAACTAATAATTGAAGAGTAAAAATAATGTATTAATTGTCTTTTTTATAAAAACTGAGAATAGATTTAGAATTTGGTAGGGAAATGACAAAAGAGAAATAAGACTAATATTGAAGTTATTTTAAAAGTCTTAATGATTACTCTTTACATCTATAGCATCACGAAACCCATTTCCCACTAGATTAAATGCTAAAACTAAAGACATAATTGCAAGTGCGGGGATGAGTGCAAGAAATGGTTTTCCACTAAGTGCGTAACCATAATTTTCATTTAACATTGTTCCCCAGGAAGGTGTGGGCGGTTTGATACCAAATCCTAAATAACTCAGTCCTGCTTCTATCAAAATTGCCATTGCAAAATTAGCAGCAGCTATGACCATCACGGGTCCTAATATATTTGGAAGGATATGTTTTGATATTATTCTAAATGTGCGGAATCCCATACTTTGCGCAGCTTCGATAAATTGAATTTCTTTGAGTGACATCACTTGCCCTCGCACTATCCGAGCAACATCAACCCACATCGTTAATCCTACTGCTAAAAAAATAATTCCTATTCCTCGTCCCATCGCCAATACAATTGCAAAAACTAAAAGTAAAGTAGGAATAGACCAAACAGTATTAATAATAAGCATAATAAAATCATCAACACGGCCTCCAAAATATCCAGCCAATGCTCCCATAAATAACCCAATAGTCAATGAAATACCAACTGCAATCAATCCTACTAATAATGATATTCTAACTCCTAACAACAGTCTACTAAATAAATCTCTTCCATATAAATCTGTTCCCAACAAGTATGATTTTTTTATTAAAAAATCTTTACGGATTGTTTGTTCTAGAATAGGAAGAGAAGTTCGTTGTAATTCTCCTTCAATATTATTAAAAGCAACATTGCCTCCATCATATTCAAACATTGAATTGTTAGGTTCGATTGGAAAAACGACATCGGCTAAATGAAAACTTTCAACATCACCTATATTTAATTCGTTGGTTTCAGGATTGACTCCTGCATACTCTTCGACCATAATTGAATCGCCAACAAACTCGAAACTATTAATAGGTATCATCCTATCAGGATTCGATTTTCCATAAATCATTGTAGTTAGAATATTTTGATTTTCAGTAATTCTATTTTTTCTAACTTTTAATATTTGAGTAGAAAACCCAGGATGTTTCAATGCAATATCTGGAACTTGGTCATTTACATTAGGAGTGCCATCAGGTGCAATTAAATATCCTAACAATGCAATTACAATACACAATAGAATCCAACCCAAACCGAATATCGCAGGTTTGTTTTTAAAAAATCTTTGCCAAGCACGTTGGTTGGGAGATTGGTATTTGTTATTTGAATTGGTGGACACTTATTTTTTTTTTAAATCGAAGGTAGTAGTTTTAAAGAAAAGAGGAGGTAAAATTATGAAGTTGTTTTTCTAAATCATTAAAACGTTTAAAATAACTTCTATAACTAAAATTAGATTGGGTTTTGTACTTTTGTTTTTATATGAAAATTCTTCTACTCGAACCTTTCTTTATAGGAAGCCATAAGCAATGGGCAATCGGTTTTCAAAAACATAGTACTCACGATGTGGAGATTCTTTCTTTGCCAGGTAGACATTGGAAGTGGAGAATGCATGGAGGCGCAATTGCACTTGCAGAAATTTTTCAAAAAAAATATCAAAATAAAAAATTCGATTTAATTCTAGCGACTGATATGCTGGATTTAAATATTTTCCTTTCGTTGACTCGGAAGCAAACTGCACATATTCCTACTGCTACTTATTTTCATGAAAACCAATTGACTTATCCTTGGTCGCCTACAGATTCAGATGTAAAAAAAGGTCGGGACAATCATTACGCATTTATCAACTATACAAGTGCGTTGACTGCTGACCGTATTTTTTTTAATTCAAAATATCACCAACGAAGTTGGTTAAGTCATTTAACTGATTTTTTAAATCAATTTCCAGATTTTAAAAATTTAGAAAATGTCGAAGTCATAAAAAATAAAAGTCAAGTACTTTATTTAGGAATGGACTTAAAACGATTTGATCAATTTTTAAATACAAAAAAAGAAAATGTAGTAGTATTGTTATGGAATCATCGTTGGGAATATGATAAGAATCCTGAGTTGTTTTTTGAAACTTTATTTCGAATAAAAAAAGAAAACATCAATTTCAAATTAATTGTCTTAGGAGAATCGTATCACAAGTCGCCACCTATTTTCCAAAAAGCAAAAGAAGTACTCAAAGAAAATATTATTCATTTTGGATTTGCTAAAGATTGGGAAACGTATGCGAAGTTATTATGGCAAGCAGATATTTCACCTGTGACGAGTAATCAAGATTTCTTTGGAGGAAGTGTAGTAGAAGCGATGTATTGTAATTGCTTTCCAATTTTACCCAATAGATTAGCTTACCCTGAACATATTCCTTCGGAATATCATGATATTCATTTTTTTAAAAATAACGAACTTAATGCTACTTCCTCAGCAGATGATTTATTTAAAAAAATAAAAAACGCAATTATGGATTTATCCATAATTAGGAAATCAAATCACTATCAAAATTTTGTGGACAAATATGATTGGAGTAATTTAGCGCACGAATACGACCAATCACTAGCAAAGCTAGTTACTAGCTAAAAAACGATTATGCCAAAATTAACATTAAAAGGACAGCAGATTAATTATCACATCCAAGGAAAAGGAACACCTATTGTTTTTATTCATGGTTTCTGTGAAGACAGTTCGATGTGGGAAAATTTTATCACTCCTTTCTCCAAAAATAAAATTATCAGAATCGACTTACCCGGATTTGGTTCATCTGATATCATCGGAAATCTTACTGTAGAATTAGCTGCGGATATTATCAAAAATGTATTAGATTATTTAGGAATTAATAAATGCATAATGATTGGACATTCGATGGGAGGTTATGTGAGTTTAGCATTTGCAAAAAAATATAGTGCGCTATTAAATGGTCTAGGTATTTTTCATTCGCATCCTTATGCTGATACTGAAGAGAAAAAAGAAGGAAGAAAAAAGAGTATAGAATTTATAAAAAAGAATAGTCACATACATTATATCAAACAATTAATACCTGCCTTATTCCCTTCTAAATTTGCAGGCAGTAATAATTTTTTAGTAAATAAAATGATACATCGAGCGAGTTCATTTCCAGCCAATGGAATTATTAATGGATTACAATTGATGTTGAATCGACCTGACCAATCTGAAGTTTTAAAAAATATTCAATGTCCTGTTTTATTTATCGTAGGTCTTGATGATGAGTTAGTGCCAATGGAAAAAAGTGTTGCGCAAACTGCTTTGCCAGATGTTGCTCATATTCATTTGTTAAAAGGAATTGGACACATGGGAATGTTTGAATCTCCAAAAGCTACTCGAAAAATGGTAAAAGAATTTGTAGCATATTGTTTAAAATTTCAAAATAACTCAATTCAAAAAACAGTAGCTATCTAATGGCATTTCTTACCTTACTGATTACAGTACTTCCCGGATTTTTGATTTGCTATTTTATAATAAAAGCAGATAAATACGAAAAAGAACCTATTTCGCTTTTGGCGATATGTTGGGGTTTAGGTGCATTGATTTTTTATTTGGCGAGATACGGCGAA
This sequence comes from Saprospiraceae bacterium, assembly GCA_023301005.1. Taxonomy (GTDB): domain Bacteria; phylum Bacteroidota; class Bacteroidia; order Chitinophagales; family Saprospiraceae; genus CAJQQY01. The sequence goes on from JALZVK010000332.1 coordinate 19,992, forward strand.
GGTGCATTTGATGATTTAGTTATGCCTTATATTAATGAAAATGATTTGAATCCAAATACACATTTTGGGATGTTATTATTTTCTGCATTTGTAAGAACGGCATTTGTAGAGGAGTTTTTAAAATTTGTAATATTATTGTTATTACCATATAATCATAAGCATTTTAATGAACCGATGGATGGAATTGTTTATGCCGTGATGATAGGGATGGGATTTGCGATTATAGAAAATGTGGTGTATTGTATGTATCCTCCTGATTTGGTTTTAGCGATTGTTCGGAACTTAACTGCGGTTCCTTCTCATGCTGTTTTTGCAGTTATCATGGGTTACTATGTTGGTTTAGCAAAATTCAATTCTGATAAAAAAATACAATATCTTTTATTAGGACTCTTTGGAACTATATTTATTCATGGTTTATATGATGTCTTTTTATTTCAAGAGTATCATGATTGGTTGATGTTATTAGCGACGGTTGTTCTTATTGGAGGTTTGTTTTTTTCTAAAAAACTTATCACTCGACATCAAGAGAATTCACCGTTTAAAAATTTAATGATTGAAGCAAATAGTAATGCACCTATCTCCAATCAACCAAGTGGATTAAGGCATGATGATAATGAAATTCTTTCTGCGGTGTTATATGAAATGAAAGAGAAGGAAGAGGAAGAATGACAAAAGATTAGTTTTGAAAAAGGGAAAAAGGGAAGACGGATTTGAGAAGTTTGAAGTTTGACGAATTACCTTACTATTCGATATTTTTGATTTACACTTACTCCGTAAGTGTATTGTTTTTTTTTATAAATAAGAAACCCAAATATTCATTTTGAATATTTGGGTTTCCTATTTGAATTAACAAAATACTTACGAAGTAAGATAAACAAAGAGCAAAAAAAGTCAGCTCGTCAAACTTCAAACTTCTCAAATCCGTCTTCCCTTTTTCCCTTTTCAAATTAAACATCAAAATCAATTTCAACCTCAGAAGTTGTCGGTTGAGCTTGGCAAGTCAAAATAAAACCTTCTTCAATCTCATCATCATCTAAAGCGTAGCAAGCTTCCATTTCCACTTCACCTTTTACCAATTTCGCCATACAAGTTGAACAAGAACCTGAACAACAAGAATAAGGAGGTTCATGTTTTAAATCCAATAAAGTATCTAAAATAGTTTTTCCTTTTTTGATTTCAGTTTCGATAGTATCGCCATCGAGGTGAACAATTAATTTGGCATTACCTGCGGCGATAGGAATTGCAGCAGCAGTTGAAGTTGCAGGTGAAGCAGAAGTGAATCTTTCAGAGTGAAGACTCTTTTTATCATTTCCTAAATCCAATAATGTTTGCTCTACCTCATCAATCATTCCGCCAGGTCCACAAATAAAATAATGAGTCTCTTTACTTCGAGTCGGATTGTCTTCAATGAATTTTGTAACATTACTTTTACTAATTCTACCAACGCCACCTACCCATGCTGTTTTTGATTTTTTAAAGAAACCAGTCAAACCTCCTGCCTTTTCTTTTTTAGGTTGACTCAACGTGTGAGCAACTATAAATTGATTGGCATAGTCACGCGCCATATCATCCAACTTTGATTTAAAAATAATAGATTCCTCATTTTTATTTCCATAAAAAAGAAAAACTGTAGAAAGCGGTTCTTGCTCCAAAACAGTTTTTGCAATAGACATCAAAGGTGTAATTCCACTCCCTGCTCCGAAGAGATAATAAGAACGATTTTTATCAGGATTCAATGCAACTGTAAATCTTCCTTGAGGTTCCATCACTTCGACGGTATCTCCAGATTTTAAGTTATTACAAATATGAGTAGATACTTTTCCTTGCGCTACTTTTTTGACTGTTACAGTAATTCCATCTTCCAAAGGACTACTTGACATAGAATAAGCTCGACGCTCCTCTTGACCATTGATGTCAAATTTTAAAGTCAAATACTGACCTTGTTTATATTTGAATTTTTCTTTTAATTCAGCAGGTATATCGAAAGTAACAGAAACTGCATCTTGAATTTCTGTTGTTACTTTATTTATTTTTAGAGAATGAAACTGAGTACTCATTTTTATTTATTTAAAATCAGATTAAAAATTTGCGAAACAAAGGTAAATGAAAAATCAATAGACTTGTTACTCTTTAAAAATGTTTATATGAAATTTAGATTTTTTTGATAGTTTTCTTTAAAAAATCATTGAATAGTCTTCTATTGAATTATTTTTTAAAGGAAAATAGCGGAAAAAGATATTTTTCATAAAAGCATTTTTAAAGAGTAATAAGTCTAATACAATTTGACCTTTTAATGTCAACTTAGATATAACCTTTAGATTGAAAATAGGTTTAAGGAGAAGGAGATAAAATAAAATCCTTTGTCATTTAAGATGATAAGTAACAGTAAAAAAATAAGTCTGTCATTTAGACGAGGTTATTTTGTTTTCAGTTTTTCTTAAAAAGAAGGAGTATTGTTGATACTATGACTAATTTTTAAGGAAAAATGAAGACAAAAGAATCCGTCAAAATGATGGAGTTATTGTTTTACTGTTACTAAATATTTTAAGAAAAAAACTAATTTAGAGTATGAATTGGAAAGACATCAAATATCTATTCGCTTATATCGCGCCGATGACTGCATTTGCAGCATTGTATTATCAAGGTGTTTGGTCGTTCAGTACGATTTATTTTGCGTTTATAATGATTCCACTTTTAGAATTTATTGCACCTATTTCTAAGGAGAATTTTACAGCCGAGGTAGAACAATCTAAACTTTCCACTATAATTTTTGATTGGTTGCTTTATATCAATGTGCCGATATTGTGGGCATTGGTTTGGTGTTATTTTACAACGATAGCTGCGGGAGGTTTATCTGTTTTTGAACAAATTGGTTTGACGATGAGTGTGGGAACGTTGGTGAGTACGATAGGAATTAATGTTGCTCATGAGTTAGGTCATCGAACTAATAAATATGAACAGATGCTTTCGAAATTTTTATTATTGTCGGCATTGTACATGCACTTTTTTATAGAACATAATGGAGGTCATCATAAAAATATCGCTACTGATGAAGATCCTGCTTCAGCAAAATCTGGAGAAAATTTATATTCGTTTTGGATTCGATCTTCCGTAGGTGGTTATTTCAATGCGTGGAAATTAGAAGCAGAAAAATTACGACGAAATGGCGATGCTGTTTTTTCTTTAAAAAACGAAATGCTTATTTTTCAAATGATACAAATTGCTTACTTGGTCGGAGTTGGTTTTATATTTGGATGGTTCGTTATTCCATTTGCAATTGCAATTGCCATCAATGGATTTCTATTATTAGAAACAGTAAACTATATCGAACACTATGGATTACGAAGAGAGAAATTAGCGAATGGTAAATACGAAAAAGTAACGATGCAACATTCTTGGAATTCTAATCATGAGTTCGGAAGAATATTGTTATATGAACTGACTCGTCATTCTGATCATCATTTTAAATCAACTCGAAAATATCAAGTGCTTCGACATTTTGATGAAAGTCCGCAGTTACCATTTGGTTATCCAGCTGCAATGATATTATCTTTGCTACCTCCTGTTTGGTTTAAAGTAATGGATCCTTTAGTCGCTAAGCAGAGCTAATTCATCATTCAAAATTATTTCTAAACATACATGAGTCAAAAACTTTCGATTGTCATACCTGCATATAATGAGGCATCTACTATTCATCATATTTTGAATAAAGTCAAAGCTGTACAGCTGATTAATGAGATGGAAAAAGAGATCATCATTGTCAACGATTATTCTACAGATGATACTGAAGGTGCAATTCTAAGTTACGCTCAATCTAATCCTTCCCTCAATATTCAATATTTCAAACATGAAGTAAATAAAGGTAAAGGTGCAGCACTTCATACAGGTAT
>JALZVK010000333.1 GCA_023301005.1 Saprospiraceae bacterium
TTGAGATGTCGGTTTTGAGATTGTCGGTTAATGAGACATCGGTTTGGGATGTGAACAACTTCAACGACCAAGTAGAAGTTTTATTGAATAATCAGTTTGCCGCTTCTAACGACTTGTCCTTTAACATTTATGGTAAATACGTATAGTCCTTGTGACAATTGGTGCCTATATAATTCTAGTGTATTATTATCAAATATTTCAGTTCGTACTTGCTTTCCTGCTGCATCAAAAAGATGTAATTCTAAATCTTCATTAAACTCTTGTCCTGTAATTTTCAACGTCGCATACTCTGTAAACGGATTTGGGTAAATCTCTAATTCGACATTTGGGAAATTCGGATTATGAGTAGAAACTTCTAAGAAACATAAAAAGTCTATTAAGTTATCTCCACCCACTTGGTGCTTCGATGATTCTGTATCAGTCGGTACATTATAGTCTTGAAAAACTATCGCATCATTCTCAATGATAGTGCCCACGGGATTGTTTGGCTTTTGAGAAATTCGGTATTTAACAAACCCTTGGGACAACATTTCATCAGTGGTATTATTTACTTGCTGAAGATTTGAAAATGTGAATTTCACAAATCCATCTCCGTAAGTTTCAAAAGTGTACGGGTGGCTACTCGCACCCGGACGGATGCTAGTGATATCCAGATGTGATGGAATGGTATCACGAATGACCACCCGCTTTGAAGTATCAGTACTGATATTTTGAAATCGGATATGATACTTCAAGTCGGTTTGGGATGTAATTAAATCGGCGTTAGTAGAACATGTGTCCTTGTAACCTTTGGGATAGCCTTGGAAGTCTATCGCATCAAATGACAATTGGTTTTCTATACAATCTTTACTTTGGTAAGGGTCTCTATCTGCTTCCTCTAATTGAGTGACAAAACCTAGAGATACTCCTTGATTATCTGGGTCGCATGCTTCAACTGAAGCAGTTGCGAAATAATTTCTTCCTGGGTTATTAGGTGTTTGGTCTGCAACTAATCGGTAGTGACGACCATTCGCTTTGATAGCTACTCGTTGTACTTCACCTGGCATTAAGTTATTGATTGGTTCAGGTAGTTGAAGCATAACAATATCTTCTACTACTATGAAATCTGCAGTTTGTATTAGCTGACCGCTTCCTACATTTTCCAATAAAAAAATAACAGAGTCTCCTTCACAATATCCATCTACTCTAATTTGTGAGCCATCCCAGTTTGGGTCAGGCGCAAGGCAGTCATCATCTGGAGTAATACTAGCCGAAACACAATGTGCTTCATCAGGAATAGTAGTGTTACAATCTGCCGTTACATTTACTTCAAAAAATCCACATTCTCCTATTTCAAAATTACCGATAGCAAAAACATATAAACTATCATCAATAAGTACTGGAGGTAATGAACTACTATTATAAATTAAATTCTTTTCAAGAATCAAATCAACTGTAGCTCCTACAGCTATTTGAGTTCCTTGATTACAATATTCGATACGGTATACATTGTCCTCACATGGAATGATTCGTGATGTCGCAACATCCACTTCCATGACTGGACATGTAATTTCGGTTTGTACGGGATAGTCTATATTTATAGTATCGAATTGACCAACGGTTATAGGTATATCAAGGGCTTGACATGTAATTGAATTCCAATAAGCATTAGGAATAATTATATTAACTTCATAACTTCCAGTATCCGTTAAAACATCAAAGTTTCCATCAGCATCTACCGAACCATAAAAAGTTCGATCTACACCTTTAGCTTCAACAATCCAATTACGAACACCTCCTTCTGAACCTTGAAAGTTACAATCACTATTATCATCTCGGAAAGCTCTTCCTACTACATGGTTGTTAAGGAACAGACCATCTCCATTAGTTCTGATAAGATATACATCTGTAGGTGAAAAAGCATTATCAGCTTTTGAGCCTGCTAAAGCAAAACCTCCATCGTAAGTTTTTGTTATTGCAAATCCTAATTCTGTTAATGGATCTTGACCTATACTTTTTTCCCAAACTAGAGCACCTGTAGGAGATACTTTCGCTAAATAGAAATTAAGATCAATTGCAGATGCTTCACTAAAACCTACTATAACCAAATTACCATCATCTCCAAGAGTTATATCGTTTGCTACCTCAAAAAATGCTGCATCACCATAAGGGAATAATCCTCCAAATGTTCCATCATTTTCTACTCTTAATAAAAAAGCATTTCCTTGATTACCTGTTTGACCAGTTATGAATATGGTTCCGTTTTGATCTAACACCAATGCATTTCCTTCATCAAACTGTCCTGTTCCACTCCCAAAGCTAGTCTCAAAATCTAAAATTCCCGTATCATTAACTCTCAACACATATATATCACGATCGCCTGAAAAATCTTCTGTATATCCAGTTACGACAATATTTCCATTTGCCATTTGAACAATATCATGTCCCGCATCATCAAAATCTCCTCCATAATATTCCACCCATTCTTCATTACCTCCATTATCTACTTTTAAAATAAATAAATCTTTCACTCCTGCTGCATCTTCAGTATAACCTGTAATAGCATACCCACCATCAACAGTAGCTGTAATACCAAATGCCTCATCATCAAAATTAGTAGAGTAGAAATTCGTCCATAACTTATTTCCTTCATCATCTAATTGGTAAAAAATAACATCTTTACCTCCATTTATAAAGTTTTCTCCGTTCCCTATTATCACTACTCCATTCTGATCAGCTGCAGGAGTAACATCCATTCCAAATTCGTTTCCTCCTGTTCCTACTGTATCTGCCCAAAGTAATGTTCCATCTACATCTGTTCTAAGTGTATATATTTGATTCCCTTGTCCAAGAGAATTAGTTGTTCCTACCATTACCAAACCTCTATCCTTCATTTCCACTATTGCTCTCGCATCGTCTGGTCCATTTGATGGGCCATAAGTTTGGTCCCAACCATATACATTTTGCGCATTAAGCTCAAAAAAACCGATAAGACTCAAAGTCATACAAAGCACTGCTACTATGCTTTGTCGTTTGAGTCTTATCAGGTTATGTATATTAAATGATCTCACGAAAAATATTCTTTTTGGTTGTTGTTGTAATAAGTACAATACAAATATGAACATGTTTGAAGGTGATTTCAAGGACATCTAAAGGCATTTGTTGAGCACTTATTTAGTCCTTTTTGATTAAAAAAATTACTCTAAAAAACATAAACAACTGAAAATCAGTTATTTGCAGTAAAATAAAATTATAAAAAATTCGTTTTTCAATTAAATTTGTTGAACACATATATTTTTTTTACATGAAAAAAAGCCAATTATTACACATTTTAAAAACATTTTCTCCTAAAGAAATTAGAGAAATGCGCAAATGGTTACATTCTCCTGCTCATAATCAACGGCAAGATGTTATCCAATTATTCGAATACTTCTTTGAAGACAACCATATAAATAAGGAAGACTTCCTAGATAAGGCTACAGTTTTCTCATGGATATTCTCTAAACAAACGTATGATGACGCAAAAATGCGTCAGACTATGTTTTTTTTATTAAAAACAACTGAAGACTTTTTAGTCAATCAGAAGTTGTCAAAAGATGAGATTAATAAAAAAATAATTTTGGCAAGTGTTTATAGAAATAGAAAACTAGATAAGCTTTTTCATAAATGCATTAAACAAACTGAACAACTTCAAGAAAATTCATCAGTTCAAAGTGAGCAGTTTTATATTAATGAGTATTTTTTAGAAAAAGAAAAATATGAATACTTTGGAAAAATAAGTCGCTTACCTCAAAATCTACAACAGGTTTCTGATTCTCTTGATGTCTCGTTTTTGGTAGGAAAACTTCGACAAGTTTGTTTGATGCTTTCGCATCAGTCTGTTTATCAAAAAGAATATGATATTGGTTTATTGGATAAAGTACTTCCTATCATTGAATCTAAAGATTTTATCAAAATCCCTGCTATTGCCATTTTTTACTTTATTTATAAGACACTAATTGATAAAGAAGATGAAGAGCATTTTTTTAATTTAAAAGAACAAATAAAAACGAATGGACATTTATTTCCATTAGGAGAAATAAGAGATATTTATCTGATGGCAATTAATTATTGCATTAGAAGGATGAATGCAGGTACACCAAGTTTTATTAGAGAAGCCTTTGAGATGTATAGATTGGGTTTTGAAAAAGAAATTTTAATTGAAAATAAACGACTAACTCGAGCGAGTTTTCACAATGTAGTTTCCATTGCATTAAAATTAAAGGAATACGAATGGGTGCAAAATTTCATCAATGATTATCAACAATATTTAAAGGAGGAACATCGTGAAGGTTTTGTTTATTATAGTTTGGCGAGACTGCATTACGAAGAGAAAGATTATGATAAGGCCATGAAGCTATTAGTTCAAGAAGTGCATTATGATGATATTATCATCAGTCTTTCTGCAAAAACATTGTTAGCAAAAATGTATTATGAGCAAGATGAGTTTGATGTTTTAGAATCTCTCTTGGAAAGTATGCGAACTTATATTCAGCGAAAGAAGGTTTTAGTTTATCATAAAAACAATTATAAAAATATTCTTAAATACACTAAGAAGTTACTCAAAGTCACTCCTTATAGTTCTGCAAAAAAAGAAAAGCTTCGTGCCGAAATCACAGAAGCCACTCCTTTAACAGAAAAGGAATGGCTTCTACATCAATTAGATAATTTGTAAAAGAAGAAGTCTCTTTTAGAACAGAGAATAGAGACCATTATATTGAGAGAAAAGAGAATCTTAAAAGCCAACTTATATCATTTTCGTTTTAGGTCTCTTTCTCTGTTCCCTATTCTCTATTCCAAATAACTACAATTATTCATTTACATCAGACTTCATTTTTTCAGCGTTCTCAGCTACTTGTAAGGCTTCGATAATTTTCTCTAAATCTCCTTGAATGATTTTATCTAATTTATTTAACGATAAACCGATTCGGTGATCAGTTACTCGATTTTGAGGATAGTTATAAGTTCGTACTTTATCTGATCTATCTCCCGAACCTACTAATGATCTCCGAGCTGCAGCTACTGCTGAGTCGTGTTGATTTTTTTGAGATTCAAGAATCTTCGCATACAATCTCTGCATTGCAATATCAGCGTTTTTATGTTGAGAACGACCGTCCGTACTCTCTGCTGCAATTCCTGTAGGAAGGTGCGTATAACGAACTCCTGACTCTGTTTTATTTACGTGCTGGCCTCCTGCTCCACTCGCTCTAAAAGTATCTCTTCGCAATTCTGCTTTATTGATATTAATATCTTCCATTTCAAATTTAGGCATCACAACTACTGTCGCTGCGGAAGTATGCACTCGCCCTTGTGATTCTGTTTTTGGAATTCGTTGAACACGATGTGCACCTGATTCGAATTTTAATTTTCCATAAACATCGTTACCTGTAATTTCCAAAACGATTTTATTATAACCTCCTACAGAGCCTTCATTTATTGTCAATGCTTCTACATTCCATTTTAGAGAATCAAAATATCGACTGTACATTTTATATAAATCGCCTGCAAATAAACTCGCTTCGTCTCCTCCTGTTCCTGAACGAATTTCAAATATTACATCTTTTTCATCTTCTGGATCTTTTGGAATCAAAAGAATTTTTATTCTTTCTTCTAGCTCCTCTTGCTGAGGTTCTAGCACTTGTAATTCTTCTTTCGCCATTTGCTTCATCTCATCATCATCGTCAGCAAGCATTTCTTTTGATGAAGTAATATTTTCCAAAAGCGATTTATACTCCTTATATACACTAACTATTTCTTCTAGTCCCTTGTATTCTTTATTGAGTTTTTTATATCGATCCATATCATTGACTACAGAAGGATCTCCTAACTGTTCTTCGATATAAATATATTTTTCGTGGATGGCTTCTAATTTATCTAACATGATTATTAATTTTTAAATGACTCTGAATATTAAGTCTATTGATTTTTTAAATAAAAAAAAAAGAAGAGGTAAGTGTACACACTTACAATACATGTTAGAGTAGCTAATAGAAGAAGACAAGATGTGAAATTTGCATTTCTGTTTTTTTGATTTTTTTAAAAAAAATGAGATGTGCTGATACACATCACCATCATCTCATTTTCAGCGATGCAAAAATAAACTTTATCCTAAGAGTACCCAAAATTGTGATGAGTAAATACATAGTACTTTACTTTGATTTTTTTTCTTTCAAAAAAAATTCATCACAAATTTTGAGTACTTGTGTTGGTGCTTTTATTACTTCCTTAAAAAATCGCCTATTGGTTGGGCGGAGGAATGTGTAATTTATTTTTGATGGATTGGATAAGTGAAGGGGAAACTTTACGTCTGCTAATCTTTTTTTGTAGAAATTCTTTAAAAGATTGCTCTTTGTCTAATAGCGTTTTGTATTCTGGATTTAATCTAATTTCTTTGAGTAGTTCCATTTCTGCCTCTTTGGTTAGTTCATTATCTAAGTACATTGTGACTTTCTGTACGAGTTGTTGATAATTAGTTGTGTTACCCATGACTTAAAATTTTTAAACTACTTCCAAACAACACTTAAAAATCAATTATCTAAACAATCACTCGAACAACATAAACTTGAGGCATTTTCCATCGACCGTCCATCGACAGGAAACCCTAAGAAGGGTTCAGCGCCAAATAGTCTTGATATGGAAAATCTTAAATTCATGATAAATTTATATTTATAGTTCAAATGAAACAGATTACTGTTTTTTAATTATTGAAAATAGTTTGGTGAAAAATCTAGAACTTCCCTAGGAATAGTTCTTCAATCTAAATTAACAATTTTTATATAACAAAGTTGTTTTAAAATGTCTTGACGACTTAGAAAAAACAACTTCAACAAAAAAGAGATGACACCTAGCATTACCTTACTTAGTTTCTATATGTAAATAGAAATTGATGCAAAGTACTAGTTGTCATCTCTAGTTTTACTTAATACGTTTATCCTTGTAGCCGAATTTAGCGGCATACGTTTTTAATTTTTCTTTCAACATATTTCGAGCACGGAACAATCGTGATCGAACGGTACCTATAGGAATATCAATAATCTTAGAGATCTCCTCATAAGTAAATCCTTCAATGTCACAAAGTAAAATTACTGTACGGAAATCGACAGGTAAACTATTGATCGCGATTGTAATTTCATCGCCCATCATAGCTTGATAAAGCTCTACCCGCAAATCTACATAACTAGAGTATTGATTATCATCCTCTTGGTTATGGTAGCTAACGATTTCTTCAAAATCGACAGCAGTTGGTCGCTTTACTTTCTTTCGATAACGATTAATAAATTCGTTTTTCAAAATCTTAAACAACCATGCTTTAGCATTGGTTCCCACAATGTACTTGTCGATAAAACGGTAGCTTTTCAAGTAAGTCTCTTGCACTAGATCATCCGCATCCGTCTCATTATAAGTGAGATGATATGCAAATGTTTTTAATGCATTCGCATGTGGCAAGAATTCTTCTTCGAAAATTTGATCGTGGTTTTTCTTAGTCAAGTTGTATTCGTTTATTACTAACATAAAATTAAAATTTTATCCTTCTTCTACAAATTCTTTCAAAACTTAAAAGCATTTTAAGAGCCTGAAAAAGAATTGAATTAATAATTGACAAACATGCAATTACTTAAAAAATGTGATTATCGACCCATTAACTATATACTTTTAGAAAAAGTTCCCGATTTTATTTTTTTTTGAAAAAAATTTAAAAAATATATAAATCATACTGATTTTTCAATGTTAATATTTGAGTGAATATCTCAATGTTTATTATGGTTTTCGCTTCGCTATTGTTCTATGGTTTTATGGTTGTCGAATAAATGCGAATCTATAATAATTAAATAACCATACAACAATAGCGCAGCGAAAACCATATAACCACAATTCCAATTCAAAAAAAAATCCCAAATTTTCTAAATCGAAAATTCGGGATTTTTTCTACGTTCTAAAAAAAGCTTCTATAAGTTATCGTAAATAAATTGCGTCATTTTATTATACAAATGCAATCTAGTTGTTCCTCCATAAATTCCATGATTTCGATTTGGATAAAAATAAGTATCGAATTGTTTATTGGAGCGAACTAAAGCATTGACCATTTCTGCAGTATTTTGAAAATGAACATTATCATCAGCTACACCATGAACTAAGAGATATTTCCCTTTCATCAAATCTGTAAAATTAACTGGTGAGTTATCTTTATAACCACTTTCATTTTCTTTTTCTGTACGCATATATCGCTCTGTATAAATTGTGTCATACCATTTCCAATTAGTAACTGGCGCAACTGCAATGGCAGATTTAAAAACATCAGCACCTTTGAATAAACATAGCGACGACATGTAACCGCCATAACTCCATCCAAAAATTCCAATTCGTTCTGCATCAACATAGGATTGTTTTCCTAACCATTTTGCAGCCTCGATCTGATCCATCGTTTCATATTTTCCTAATTGGAGATAAGTCATTTTTTTAAACTCTTGACCTCTTGCACCTGTTCCTCGATTATCGACACTCACTACAACATATCCATTTTGAGCTAACATTTGAAACCACCAATTATTAAGTCCTCCCCAAGAGTCATTTACAGTTTGGCTACCAGGTCCACCATACACATACATGAAGACTGGGTATTTTTTATTAGGGTCGAAATCTGCAGGTTTTATCATCCAACCATTAAGGTCAACATTTTCAGAAGTTTTAAAATTAAAGAATTCAAAATTATTCCAATTGTATGCCATTTGAGTTTTTTGCATACCAGCGTTATCTTCGATAACTCTAACTTTTTTTCCTAAATTTTCAAACACCGTGTAAGTTGCAGGAGTATTCAAATCAGAATGAGTGTTGACATAATAATCAAAATTACTACTCCATTGAGTTCGATTCGTTCCTTTAGCAGGAGTGATTTTTTTATCTTTTTTTCCTTTAAAATTTACTGCGTAAATATGTCGCTCCATTGGAGAATCCTTCGCAGCTTGATAGTAAATCTTTTTTCGTTTTTTATCAACTCCGTACATACTTGTCACATCGAAATTTCCTTTAGTCAATTGCTTTTTTAATTTTCCATTCAACCCATACATATAGATATGATTATATCCATCCTTCTCGCTCGTCCAAATAAAATTTTTACCATCATCCAAAAATGTCATGTCATCAGTAATGTCAATATAGTATTTATTGATTTCTCGAAGCATTACAGAAGTTGCACCTGTAGACGCATTCGTCAATAATAATTCTAATTCATTTTGATGGCGATTCATTTTAAAAATGCAAAGTTTGTTCGCATCCAATGTCCATTTTATTCTTGGAAAATAAATATCAGCTTCTTCGCCAGTTTCAGCTTTAACTGTCTTACCTGATTTCAAATCATAAATATGAATCGCAACAGTTGCATTCTCCTCTCCTACTTTTGGATATTTAAAAGTTTCATATTCAGGATACAAATCATTGTTGTACAAAGTCATTGTAAATTCTTTTACCGCACTTTCATCAAAACGCATAAAAGCAATTTTATTTCCATCAGGCGACCATTCAAAACCTTTAGCTATTGCAAACTCTTCTTCATATACCCAATCTGTACCACCATTAATGATATGGTTAAATTTCCCATCATTAGTAATTTGAGTTGTTTTTCCACTTGCTATATTTTTGTAGTACATATTATTTCCTCTTACAAATGCTACCTTATTAGCATCATCAGAGAAAGTCGCATAACGTTGTTTGCCTTCAGACTCTACAGTTGTAAGAGTATTGTTAGATTTATCCCAAACATAAAAATTAGCTCTTGTACTTCGGCGATAAATCGCTTCGGTTTCTGTTTTTATTAAAATTTTACTTTCGTCTTTACTAAAAGTGTAATCATCAATATTGCCATTAAATTCAGTATTTCCTTTAGCTTCGGAAGCATCAAAAATATCTTTAGTGAATTGCCCTGTAGTCAAATCATATTGTCTGATTTTATTTTCTTCTAAACGGGTATAATGTTTGCCATCATTTTGGAAATTAAACCCAGGAACTGATCGAGGTACAAATTGGTATTGTTCCCAAATATCTTCGACTGTAATTTTTTTTGCGTCATTTTGTGCAGTCAAACAAATATTCGCACTTACCAAAATCATCATCAAAACACATAATCTCTTAAACATAGTAGTTGATTTTATTTATTAATTTTTTTTAAGCAAGGATAGAAAATATCAAGGGGTTAATATCTGACACAAAATAAATAAACTTTTGAAAAACGGCTGATATTGAGCACTTCTATTTTTTGATTACCAAAATACGTTTTGGATACTTAATATATTTAGAATTATAGGGAGATTATTTTTTTGCTAGTTTTTTCAAAAAAATCTTTGCATAGCCTAGTTACGGAAATATTTTTTTGAGAAATCTAGCGGAAAAAGAAACCGCCATAAACTAAAGGTATTTGTGTCCTAGTACTAATATTTATATTATATTCGTTAATCCTAACAACATTCTTACCCTTAGCAACAGAAGCTCTAACAAACAAATATACTTCAAAGCATTTTTACGAAATAATTAAAACCTAAATTCCTATGAGGAATCTACTCTACATATTCATACTAATCTTATTTATTTCTTCTTGTCAAAAAGATCCAATTCTGGAAAATGTCATTATTGAGAATAATAATGCACCTCATTATGACAATGTCACTACAGTCCAAATTCAAAATTATATCAATAAAATCTATATTGATTTATTAGGTCGAGAACCTTTCGAACAAGAGCTTACAGATGTAACTGATTATTTGAGATCTAATAATTTGAGTGAAACTTCGAGAGAAGATGTGCTTATACAATTAATGGATTCGGAAGAATATTATAAACGCTTTTATGATATTTATCAAGTGAGTTATTTGCCTGGCGTAGATCAAGATGAGTTGAATTTTCGAATTCTAATTTTTGAAAATGAATATGACCAAGCAGTTCAAAATGGAAGTGTAGATGTTGCTCAATTTTATCAAAGAGAGTTAGTTTTATTTTATGCACTTCGAGATGCGGAGCAAAATTATAGGAATGGTGATATTACTATTAATGAATTTATGGTAGCGATTTGTAATAATAATTTTTATGATGAAATAAATATGGGCGTTGAGAATTTTGTACTTTCTTGTTTTGAAAATTTTCTCAAAAGAACTCCAACTGATGCAGAATTAGATGCTTCTACAGAAATGGTTTATGGCGCTCCTTCCCAAATATTTTTGCAAGATGGAAATAATAAAACAGCTTATATAAATATCATAATGAATGTTCCTGAATTTTATCAAGGACTCGCTATTGATATTTATAATCAACTTTTAGTTCGGGAACCTAGTTCGGAAGAAATGGTCGAAGCGATTTTTATTTTTGATGAAACCAATGATTATCAACAGGTGCAACGAAAAGTAATGAAGTCAGATGAGTACGCTGGTTTTTAATTGAACATAAAAAATTGAGAATTGTAGAACATCTTGTTTTTGAACAATTTTATTATTTGTAAATGTACTGTTATAAGCCTTCGGATTTTTTTTTAATTTTAAAAAAACGTAACTATTTAGCACGACTTAGTAACCGCCAACCCTGACTACCGTCAGGTAGATTCAGTTGGCTAGTTGTTCAAAATAGAATATTTTAATTCGTATTTAATATTTGAATAACTACTTTGGGACAACCTGTCAACTGAATCTACCTGACGGTAGTCAGGGTTGGCGGTTACTGAACAGTTACAAAAAAACATACAATCATGTTTAAGAAAATTCAAACTTTTATACTTCTATCTTTTTGCTTAATGCTTCTATTTAGCTGTAAGCAAGAAAAAGAATATCAATATATTTTTGAGGTAAATGAAGAAGACATTTACCAAAGTAATATTGATAAAAACAAACAGAAAACACCTGAGCAATATATTTCTATTTTATATACTAATCTATTTGCAACGACATTGCCTCAACAAGATTTGAGTGAGTTGGCAGAAGTGCGCATTTCAATTGGCGATAAACAACTGGCGGATGAATTGATTTTAAATGACTTCGTAAATAGCGGCACTTCTAATACACCGACTAACCAAGAGATGCGAGCTGATGTTGAGCAATTTATCGAAGATACTTACATTCGATTTTTTTTAAGAAAACCTACAGCGTACGAAGTACTCGAACTAAAACAAGAAATTGAAGCAGATGCATTGATGACTCCTGAATTGATCTATCAAGCGTTCGCACTTTCTAATGAGTATAAATTTTATTAGAGAGGAGAGGAGAGAACAGGGAGGAGAGAATAGAGATCTAAAAAACTAATTTATTCGACATCTCTTTTCTCTCAATTCCGCTAAAAGCGGAATGATCTCTTTTCCCTTTTCTAAAAAAAAAGTCCAATCAGTTTTTTAAAAATATAAAAAAATGAAAAGAAGAAAATTTATAAAAAAAGCAGGATTAGCTGCTGCGGGAACAGTCGGGATTCCATACATTTTACCGACAGGTAGATTATTTGCAGCGACAGGAAGTCGAGTAGTGAATCATGTCGTGTATGTGTTGTTTGCAGGTGGTATTAGAAATCAAGAAGCAGTTGGGCAACAATATTTAATGAATCAAAATGCAGCACTTCCCGAAGGGAATGTCATGAATAATATGTTGACTGGCGCAGCACCTACGAGTAATGTAGTGCATGCCCCATGGTCGCCAATTTTGAATACGCCGATGATGGAAGAGGGAACACTTTTCAAAGAAGTGCTTTATAAAGAAGGACCGACTGGACATTATAATGGACATACTGTGGCGATGACTGGTAACTATACGGAGACAGGTTTGAACTTAAATATCAATCCTGAGTTTCCAACTATTTTTGAATATTATCGAAAGCATTCTGACCCCGCAAAAAGTGCGATGAATGCTTGGTGGATTTCGGAAGGCTTAGGACCTTATCCATCTTTGAATTATAGTCGTGACCCAGGTTACGGAGGATTGTACGGAGCTAATTATTTACGACCTAGAAGTATATTAGGAAATGCAGGACAGAGTCAATTAGGAAATGCAGTTAGTTATCAACCTGACGATGTTCAACGAATCAGTCGAATAAAAAACATCTTAGATAATAATTTCACTTCGGCTGGTGAAGATTTGCCTGGCATTCAAAACACTCCAGAGAATCGAGAGCAAATCAAAAATTTCTTACTAGCAAAAATGGACGAAGCTCAGAACGGAACTATGGAAGTTGCTACTCCTGGAAATGATTCAAACCTTCTGACTGGTGACTTGAGAAATATTTCTGCGGCATGGCAAGTCATGGATAGTTTTACACCTGAGTTGACAGTTATCAATACGACGAACTTAGATGTATGTCATGATAATTTTAGCGGCTACTTATATTATTTACATCGGGCGGATTATGGAATCGGTTGGTTGTGGAATAAAATTCAAAATCATCCTGTTTTGGCAAATGATACGATTATGATTTGTATACCTGAACATGGTAGAAATTTAGAGAAAAATAATATTATAGATGACAACGGTTTAGGTGCTTATGATCATACTGGCGATGATAATTCAAGAAGAGTATTTACGATGATTGTTGGCCCAAGTGATAAAGTGGTGCAAGGTCAAGTATTGGGAACACCTAATAATCCTGCTGCGGAATCAATTGATGTTGTACCTACGATTGCACATATTTTAGGATTTAAAGATACTGTTCCTAGTTACTTAATGCCTGGGCGAGTGTTGACGGAGGCGTTGATATAATTTATCAAAAGTTATTTTTTTTAGAAAAATCTAGAATCTAATTTGTCATGAAAAAAATCGTTTTTATATTTTCTATAATCTTTTTGTTCTTTAGTTCTTGTAAGGATGATTCACCTGTCAATCCAGCTGACTTTCCATTCAACCCTTTTGATACCTTGACTTCTCCATTGCCAAATATTGTTCAAGTACCTGTGGACTCTAATGGATTTTTAGGATTGCATCATTATATTTTTTCAAATACTTGTAATCGACCTGGTTGCCATGATGGAACATTTGAACCTGATTTTAGAACCGTGGAAAGTTCTTATAACACTTTAGTCTATCATCCGATTATCAAAAATTATGATATTGATGTTGATGGTCGAGAACCTTTGCCTTTTCGAATAACTCCATTTGAAACGGAGCAGTCGATGTTGTATAAAAGAATTACAGAACACTTTTTACCTAACTTCGAAATTATGCCTTCGAGTGGAAATCAACTTTCTCAAGAGAAAGTTGATTTGATTCATAATTGGATAAATGATGGAGCAAAAGATATTTTTGGAAACATTCCAACTTTAGCTAGCGTCCAACCTGCGTGTTATGGAGTAGTTGCTTACTTACCAAATAACAATGACTTACGGATTGATACATTTAGAGTAGATGGTTATAGATACAATCCTTATATCATTCCTGCTAATGAAGATGTTCGTATGTGGTTTTACTTTGTAGATCGAGATATAAATGGAGATTGGTTTTCTGCGAATGGTTTGACTTATAATAAAATACAATTCTCAACCGATGCTTATGATTTTAGTAATGCCATAGAGCGAGATTTAAATGTAGGTTTTGCACCTATTTATGAGAATAGTGTTTTTGGTAATTATGTAAATTATGCAGCAGCGCATTATCAAAATATAATTTTCAATAGTACTGAGTTAGGGTTTCAATCTGGCGACCTTGTTTATTTTCGATCTTATGTAAAAGATAATGATCACGATGATCCTACAGAAATTCCAAGTGAAAATGCACCGCCAAATTTGACCACTTATTTTTCATTTGTGGTACAATAATCAAGCGTTGTGTTTTTGTAATTATATTGTTATAAAAAGATAGAAAATGAAATTTTCAAAAATAATATTATTCATTCCTTTAATTACTCTAGTAGTCAGTTGCGGTAAAAACAAGGTTGAACCTATTACTGCTACTCCGACTATTGAGTTGATAGAAATTGTTCCTGCTTCTATGGAAGTGCAGCAGTATAATGACAATTTAATTTTTACTATTTCTTATACTGATGGAGATGGAGATTTAGGAACAGAAAATCCTGATATTCCTTCTATTGAATTAATCGATACACGTAATCCAAATGATTTGAAATTTGAATATCATTTATCACCTAGATCACCTTCGGGTTCGGAGGTAAGCATTACGGGCGAGTTAAATGTGATATTGGAACATTCGATTATCATTAATGATTTGAATGATTCAGAGGAAACGACTTTTAAAATTAGAATAAAAGATAGAGCAGGAAATTGGAGTAATGAAGTAGAATCAGAGAAGGTGACAATTACAAAATAGACTTGTTACTCTTTATCTTGATGGGCTACAACGGACAAATTTTGTTTTGTACGTCGTTAAAATTTTTAGCAATAGCTACGGCTATTCCGAAAAATTTTGCCTAGTCCAAAATAAAATTTGTTCCGTTTCGCTCCATCAGATAAAGGGTAACAAGTCTAATAAGAATTTATATTTGTACTAATAATACTTTTCTTATGACTCTCCGAGTCGTATTTATATTTAAAAATAAAACACGACTCGAAGAGTCATAAAAAACAAACGACAACCCATGCTAGAAAAAGCATATTACCAATGTCCTCTCGGAATCGTAGAAATCACAGGTAGCGAATATGGAATTCAATCCGTAAAATTAAAAACAGAATTAACGGAAGCATCAACTGAATTTCCAGAGCATCTTAAAGCTTGCGCTCAACAGCTAGATGAATATTTTAAAGGAGAAAGAAAAGAGTTTGATTTAAAATTAGACTTTGGAAATGCTACTGAATTTTATCAAAAAGTATGGAACGCACTTTTAGAAATTCCTTATGGTCGTACGACAAGTTACGCAGTCATCGCTGAAAAAGTAGAGTCACCAAAAGCAGTTAGAGCAGTAGGTATGGCGAATCGTAACAATCCAATTGCATTTATTGTTCCTTGTCATAGAGTAATTGCTAAGAGTGGAAAGTTGCAAGGATATTTCTATGGTCTAAAAACTAAAAGGGCTCTCCTTCAGTTGGAAAACCCTTCTAGTTTTGCGGAGCAAGGAAGTTTGTTTTAAATTTCCATAACAATACTTCTACAAATAAACACCTCCCGAAAAATCTAAAATATCATCTACATATTTTCGATGATTAGCCAAGCGAGGTACTTTATGTTGACCTCCGTACTTTCCTTTTGATTTTAACCAATTATGAAATGTACCTTTAGGAAGATGGCGCAATGTCAATAGATTGAGTGCCATTCCTTTATAGCGTTTGGCTTCGTAGTCAGAGTTAATTTTTTGAAGATTCTCGTCTAGTAATTTATTGAATGCTTTAAGATCCTTTGGAGCTTTTTCAAATTCAATCAACCATTCATGACCACCTTTTCCTTGCTTAGATAAAAAGATAGGAGCTACCGTATATTCGAGTGCAACGGCATCCATAGTTTGACAAGTAAGTGCTAGTGCTTTATCTGTATTGGAGACCATAACCTCTTCGCCAAATGCATTGACAAATTGTTTGGTTCTTCCTGTAATTTTAATTTTGTAAGGACTCGTGGAAGTGAACATTATTGTATCACCTGGAATGTATCTCCACAAACCTGCATTGGTACTTATGACCATTGCATAATTTTTTCCTTCCACAACTTCAGATAGTGGAATCGCTTTTGGACTTTCTTTGTTCCATTCTTCGGAAGGTAAAAATTCATAGTAAATTCCATTGTCCAACAAGAGCAACATGTCGTTGGTTGTTGGATCATTTTGGATAGCAAAAAAACCTTCCGTTGCATTATAGATTTCCATGTATTGGATATTTCCTTTAGGGAAATATTTATGAAAAACTTCTCGATATGGATCAAAACTTACTCCACCATGAATGTACACTTGTAAGTTTGGCCATACCTCTGACATATTCTTTTTACCTGTCAATTCCAAAATCCTATCTAAGAAAACCATCGTCCAAGTAGGTACACCTCCAATCATCACCATATCTTTTTCCTTACTTGTGATTTGAGCCATTCGTTCTAATTTCTCATCGAACTTCGGCATGACAGCAGTCTCCAAATCAGGTGTTACAAATGGACGACCAATATAAGGCATCCGATCCATCATAATAGCTGATACATCTCCAATAAAAGTTTTAGGGTAAGGTTCGAAATGATCTAAACTTCCGCCCATCAATAAACTTTTAAGTTCAAATATTTTAGCATCTGGATTATTATGATAAAAAATATTCGTTACATCCCAAGTCCCTTGGATATGACATTTTTTCAAATTTCTTTTAGAAACTGGAATGAATTTACTCTTATCACTTGTAGTACCTGAAGACTTTGCAAACCATTTTACTTTACCACTCCACAATACATCAGACTCTCCATACATCATTCGATTGATATATGGTTTTAAAGATTCGTAATCTTGAATCGGTACATTTTTAGCAAAATCAGCAGGAGTTTTGATAGATTTAAAATCATATAATCTACCCCACTCGGTATGCTTGGTGGATTGGATGAGTTCTTTTAATACGGCAGCTTGTGCCTCATGAGGGCGCTCAATAAAACGAGCAATCCGTTGGTAACGGAGCTGTAGATAAAATCGAAGAACTTTATTTACGAGCTTCCTCATAATTAAATAAATTTATATTGTGTTGATTGTTTTTTAAATAATTGACTTAGGAATTCGAATAAAATAGATTCAGAATTTTCTGTAGCTATTTAGTTCTCATTCCTTGGTACTTCTAAGATAAGGAATTGTTCTTTGATTTGAGAACAATTCCTCCATCTAAATTAAAATCTTTTTTTGATAACGAAATTATCTTAAAAGGTATTCTATTTTAATTCATAAGACTACTCTACTCGATAGTTTTTGAAAACCATCGAGTAGAGTTTCATTAAACTTATTACTCTTTACATATTTCTACGATACTGCCCTCCAACTTCGTAAAGCGAATTTGTAATTTGCCCCAACGAACTACTCTTCACCGTTTCCATTAAGTACTCAAAAATATTTTTATTACTCACAGAAGCATCTTGCAATTCTTTTAAATCTGCAATCGTTTTTTCTTTATCTGTTTGATGTAAATTTTCGAGCGAAGCGATTTGATTTTTCTTTTCTTCCTCTGTCGCTCTAATCACTTCTTCAGGAATCACCGTAGGTGATCCATCTTTTGATAAAAATGTATTTACCCCAATGATTGGAAATTCACCTGTATGTTTGAGTGTTTCGTAATACAAACTTTCATCTTGGATTTTGCTTCGTTGATACATCGTTTCCATTGCACCAAGTACTCCGCCACGTTCTGTAATTCTATCAAATTCTAATAAAACTGCTTCCTCCACCAAGTCCGTCAACTCATCAATTATAAATGCACCTTGTAATGGATTTTCATTTTTTGATAATCCTAACTCATGATTAATAATCATCTGAATCGCAACTGCTCGACGAACACTTTCCTCTGTCGGAGTTGTAATTGCTTCATCATAAGCATTCGTGTGCAGACTGTTACAATTATCATATATCGCATACAAAGCTTGCAAGGTAGTTCGAATATCATTGAACGAAATCTCTTGCGCATGTAGCGAACGACCTGAAGTTTGGATATGATATTTTAATTTTTGTGAACGTGCATTTGCTCCGTATTTTTCTTTTAATGCTTTTGCCCAAATTCTTCTTGCAACTCTTCCGATAACTGCATATTCAGGGTCAACTCCGTTTGAAAAGAAAAAAGATAAGTTAGGTGCGAAGTCATTCACATCCATTCCTCTCGACAAATAATATTCTAAAAATGTAAATCCATTCGATAATGTAAATGCCAATTGCGAAATCGGATTAGCTCCAGCTTCTGCAATATGATAACCCGAAATAGAAACGGAATAAAAATTCCGAACATTATTTTTTATAAAATACTCTTGCACATCACCCATTAATTTGAGTGAAAATTCCGTAGAAAAAATACAAGTATTTTGCGCTTGATCTTCTTTTAAAATATCCGCTTGAACAGTTCCTCGAACTGAACTTAAAGCTTTAGTTTTTAATTCTTGATAAATAGGAGCCTCCAAAATCTCATCACCCGTAATTCCTAAAAGCATCAAACCCAATCCATTATTTCCTTCTGGAATTTCACCTCGGTATTTTGGTCGTTGCAAATTCCTATCATCATATAAGGCTTTCAACTTTGCTTCCACTAAATGCTCCAACCCATTTTCTTTGATATAAATTTCACATTGTTGGTCAATTGCCGCATTCATAAAGAATGCACAAATTGTCGCAGCAGGTCCATTAATAGTCATCGAAACAGAAGTTCGAGGATTACATAAATCAAAACCTGAGTACAATTTTTTAGCATCATCCAAACAACAAATACTTACCCCTGAGTTTCCTATTTTTCCATAAATATCAGGTCGAAGATCTGGATCTTCTCCATAGAGTGTTACCGAATCAAAAGCAGTCGATAATCTATTCGCAGGCATATCCATTGACAAATAATGGAATCGAGTATTTGTTCTTTCAGGTCCACCTTCACCTGCAAACATTCGAGTTGGATCTTCTCCTTTTCTTTTAAATGGAAATACACCCGCAGTATAAGGATATTCACCGGGAACATTTTCTTGCAGCGTCCATTTTAAAATTTCTCCCCAATCTTTAAAGCGTGGCAACGCCACTCTTGGTATTTTTAAATGTGAAAGCGAAGTCGTAAAAGTTGGAACTCGAATTTCTTTGTTCCGAACTTTATAAACAAATTCATCAGCAGCGTAAGCATTTTTTTTAGCTTCCCAATTATCAATTATTTTTTTACATCTTCCATCTAAGTCCAATTCTAATTCTGTGTAAGCTTCCTTTAATCCTTTGATAAGAATTTCTTTCGCTTCGATATTTTCATTAGACTCAATGGTTGATATAGAATTTTTTAATCCAAATAATCGTCTTGCCACATCACATTGTTTTTCTGCCCAACGATCATATTGTCGATTACTTTCCGAAATTTCAGAAAGGTATCGAGTACGATTTGGAGGAATGATATAAATCTTTTCACTCATTCCATCTTCCAATTCAATATTTGGTTTTAAAGATGATGCTCCAGTTTTTTCAACAATAACTTCCATCAATCTTTTATACAAAACATTTGTCCCTGGATCATTAAATTGCGAAGCAATAGTTCCAAACACAGGCATCTGATCAGGAGGTGTTTCCCACATTTGATGATTCCGTTGGAATTGTTTTTTCACATCACGTAAAGCATCTTGCGCGCCTCTCTTATCAAATTTGTTGATAGCAATTATATCTGCAAAATCCAACATGTCGATTTTTTCTAATTGAGTAGCAGCACCATACTCAGGAGTCATCACATACATCGCCACATCAGAGTGATCTACGATTTCAGTATCAGATTGACCGATACCTGAAGTCTCCAAAATAATCAAATCAAATCCTGCTCCTTTTAAAATATCAACTGCTGACTGAACATGTTTCGACAATGCTAAATTAGATTGACGAGTTGCCAATGAACGCATATACACTCTATCTCGATTGATAGAATTCATTCGTATTCTATCTCCTAACAATGCTCCTCCTGTTTTTCGTTTGGATGGATCAACAGAAACGATAGCAATATTTTTATCTTCAAAATCCATCAAAAATCTCCGCACTAATTCATCTACCAAACTCGACTTGCCTGCTCCACCTGTTCCTGTAATTCCTAAAACTGGAATATTCTTTTGAGCAATATCTTTATTTATTTTTTCTAACCAATCTTGATTTTGTTCTGGGAAATTTTCAACAGCAGAAATCATTCGAGCGATAGCTCGTGATTCTCTCTTTTGAAACTTTTTTAATTCTCCATTTAAATTTTGCCCTACTGGAAAATCACATTCTTCCAACATGTCATTTATCATTCCTTGCAATCCCATTTTTCGCCCATCGTCAGGAGAGTAAATATGAGCAATTCCATATTTATGCAAATCTTCAATTTCAGTTGGAAGTATTGTTCCGCCGCCACCACCGAATATCTTAATATGACCTGCACCACCTTCTTTCAACAAATCATACATATATTTAAAAAACTCATTATGTCCTCCTTGATAGGAAGTCAATGCGATACCTTGCACATCTTCTTGGATAGCAGTATTGACTATTTCTTGAACAGAACGGTTATGTCCGAGGTGAATAATTTCAGCGCCACTACTTTGAAGAATTCGACGCATAATATTGATAGAGGCATCGTGACCATCAAAAAGAGATGCTGCGGTTACGATACGTATTTTGTTCTTAGGTTGATAAGGAGTAATTTTTTCCATAAAATATTTTGGTTAGGCGATATACTCAATAAGTACTCTACTTGATGATTTTTTATATGTCGTCCCTCTGGGACTTTTCGTTTTATTTATTATAAATATTTCTACCAATATTTCGTCCCTCTGGGACTTTTAAAAAATAATAAGTCCCAGAGGGACGGAATATTGGTAGAAGAAATATCTAAAATTATGATTTCGAGTTCCAGAGGAACGGCATATAAAAAATCATCGGGTAGAGTAACCTTTAAATATATCTAATAATGTACGTTTCGCAAATTTACAATATTTTGCTTTGAGAAACCCTAGAAAATTGTGGAAATAGTTATGTAATGTCTAATCGCATAAATTCAGAATACTTGTATCTTGTGGCTTTTATTACAGAAATATTTAACATGAAAAAATTTATTCTTCTATTTATATTTTCCATTTTCACATTATATAGTTTTGCTCAAAACATGACTGGTGCTGAGTTGCTCGAAAAAAGTATTAAATATCATGATCCAAAAGGAAAATGGTCAAAAGTAAAAATGACTTTAGATTTAAAACAAGAAACACCAAATCGCCCTGAACGAACAACTACATCTAAATTCAATAATAAAAAAGGGACATTTTGGCAAAAAGATATTTCCGATGAAAATACAGTAACAAGGAGTTTGGAAAATGATATATGTACGCATGAATTAAATGGTAAGAAAACATTTACAGAAGATGAAATCAAAAAGCATCGACTCGAATGTAAGTGGACAAAATTTTGGAGAGATTACCAAACTTACCTTTATGGCTTGCCCATGAAGTTAAAAGATAACGGAACAACTGTACATGATAAAGTTGAAAAAACAACTTTTCAAAATCAAGACTGTTGGAAACTAAAAGTAACTTACGAAGAACCTGTTGGTCATGACACTTGGTATTTTTATTTTCATCCAACTACTTATGCTTTGATTGGTTATCGATTTTATCATGAAGAGGAAAAAAATGATGGCGAATATATTACTTTAGAAGATGAAATAATTATCAAAGGAATTCGATTGCCTCGTGATCGAAAATGGTATTTTAATATTGATAATAAATTCTTAGGGAAAGATTATATTTTGTCTGGTAAATAAAAGCTAATTCTGTAAAAATTTAAATGAGAAGAAAGACAACTAAATATGTCAGTAAGGACGATGCATTAAAAAAATTGCAACGCTATTGCGCCTATCAAGAAAGGTGTCATAAAGAGGTACGTCAAAAACTTTATGATTTAAATATCTATGGTGATGACTTGGAAGATATTATTGTGGATTTGATTACTGATGATTTTTTGAATGAAGAGCGTTTTGCAAAGATGTATGCTGGTGGAAAATTTAGAATAAAAAAATGGGGACGAATACGGATTAAGCAAGAATTAAAGTTGAGAAGAATTTCTGCATACTGCATCAAAAAAGCAATGGCTGAAATCGAAGAAGATGACTACATCAAAACCTTATGTGAAGTAATCGAAAAAAGAAGAGGTTTAGTAACCGAACCCAATGAATTTAGACTCAAAGGAAACTTAGCGAAGTATGCTATCTCTCGTGGATTTGAAACTTCGTTAGTTTGGGATGAAATAAAAAAAATGAAATTCTAAAAAATGATCAGATTCTTACAAAATTTATTTTTCGGAATCATTGCCTTTACTGCTTCAATGGTTGTGATTTCATTTTTTCTTCCTGATACTTATTCAGTAGAAAAATCAATCAATATACAAGCTCCAATTGATTTAGTTTTTGACCAAGTCAATGACTTGGAAAATTGGGACAAATGGTCTTTCTTTTTTACTAGAGATCCTAATTGGAAAACACGTATGGGCAGTTGGACAAATGGCACCAACGCAGAAATGAAATGGAAAAGTGCAAAAATTGGAAATGGTAAAATGAGTATCACACAAAGTATTCCTAATGATAAAATTCATGTTCATTTTAATTATCATAGAGGTGGAGATGGTGACGGTGTTTATATGTTTAGAGAAGAGGAAGATGGAACGACTACTGTTAGTATCAAATTAGAATTTCCTGTTCCATTATCTCCAAAGGAAAAATTTGCAAATATATTTTTTGAAAAAAATACTGATGATATCAAGTATCAATATAGTCTCAATCATTTGAAAGGATGGAGTGAACGTAAATTTAAAGAAATGGTCAAGACAACTAGTGTTAACTAAATGTAGGTTTAAATTTACCTTACACCAAAACTTAGTCTCTTTACATCTTGATAGTAAAAAAGAAAACTAAGAGCATGTTTAAATTTTTACCATCCTGAAAAATTAAACATACTCTAAAAATTAATCTTAAAAGTCGTTGAAATGAATAGCACAATTCTTCCAATTATAAAGTCTTCTTATCTAGTTAAATATTTTCTATTTATCACAATAGGAATATTTTACCTCACCTCTTGTGCAAGTGACTCCTCCCCTTCTTCCTATGTTCCTCCAATGACTGGAGCTATAGGTAAGACTAGCGAAGTTGTCGTAATTGCTGATGAGGATGTTTGGGAAGGCACAGCAGGAGATACTTTCCGATATTACTTTAGTTCTGCGTATTTGATTTTACCACAACCTGAACCTATTTTAGATATTCGACATTTGACTCCTCAGCAATTGGTCAACGATCCTATGCTTAGAGAGTTAAGAACTTATGTCTTATTAGGAAATCTTAAAGATGTGGAATCTCCAACAACCAAAATGATTAAAAAAGATATAGGTGAAGAGAAAGTAAAACGAGCTTTAGATAATCCAAATTTTCATACTGTAGTTGGACATAATAAATGGGCACGAGGTCAGATGCTTACTTTTATTTTTGGAAAATCTGAAGATGCCATTGCCGACAATGTCAAGTCGAGTTATCCTACTATCGCAAAACGAATTCATGAATTTGATCAAAAACAAATCGGAACTTTAGCTTATATCAAAGGTAGGAATCATGGTGTCGAAAAAGTGATAAAAGATAAATTGGGTGCAGAAATGAAAATTCCGCAAGAGTACTTTGTTGCTGTTGATGAAGAGAATACTGTATGGTTGCGTAAAGAAACTCCTAAAGTAAGTTTTAATATTTTCGTTCATAAATTACCTTATACTAGTCAAGCTCAATTCACACAAAAATCCATTCGATCTATTCGAGATACTTTAGGTAAACGACATGTGACTACCGAAATAGAAGGTGCTTTTATGAGAACCAATGATGTTGACTTACCTATGTTTGTAAAAACCATGGAGTTGGATGGTAGTTATACTGTAGAGGCAAGAGGAATTTGGGATTTAGTTAATGACTTTATGGGAGGTCCATTTATAGGTTATTTGATTCATAACAAATCAACTAATGAATTGCTTTATGTTGAAGGTTTTATTCATGCACCTACTACGACCAAACGAAAATCTATGCAACTACTAGAGCATATTTTAAGACAAACGAAATTTGGAGATGGGGAAGCGACTGCTTCTACTACTGAGGAATAAATTATTCATTATTATATGGTTTCGCTGCGCTTATGGTTTTATGGTTTTAAATTTAATTTGAAAAAAAAATAAAACCATAAGCGCAGCGGAGCGAAATCATATAACCATATTAAAGAAGAAATCCCGAATTTTCGATTTAGAAAATTCGGGATTTTTCATTTTCATTTTTTTATTTCATTTTTAAAAATCATCAACAACTATTGTAGAAGAAAAATCATCATGCCACGCTTTATTTTTCCCTAAAAAAATAGAAACAGGTTCCAACGGAATTAATCGAAGAGCTGTCCGTACAAATATATCATTCGCAGATAATTCTTCGCCTGATGTGTTTCTTACACAAGTTTTTGTAGCAAATTTTCCTAAAGTTTTTCCCTTCAAGAATAATTCACAAAGAAAATAATATAGAAAAATAACAATACCACTTACCACAATACTGACATAGGTATTTTCGAAAACACTTACTAAGTCTTGTTTTTCCAATATAACAAATACCATCCCTAACAATACTCCTACAAGTATTGACAAATGTAAAATTGCCATATAATCAATTAATAAATTTAAAAACCGTTTAAGTAAGGATGCTTTTTGGTAAGTACGTTTTCTTCTGATTGGTAAAAAATCTGAATCTAAAATTCCTTGGTGTGGTCTCATCGCATTTAATTTTTAGGCGTTTAAAAATTGATGCGGGGGATTTTTTACAAATGAAGTTATTTTAAAATGAAAGTTTTATTTCTGTTCGTAAGAACTAATATTATCTATTTCATCTTCAATTATTCATTATTCTACGTCTGTGACATAGTTCAATAATTATGCCTACAGAAGTTAAGATTTACTTAATAAAGTATCAATTAAATTATCTTTTTTATTTTTACAAATAGGGTTTATTGTATCTTACACTACTTTACAGTTTAAATTTTTCATTTTAAATAATATGAAAACTCAGTTCCTTCTATTTCTATTTCTATTTATTTCTATTAGTTCTTATGCGCAAGGATGGGAAACTATATTTCCATATAATGATCCCGTTTGGGGTCAAGGTCTAGCCAAAGGTTGGGAAGTCAAATCTACTCAAGATGGAGGTTACCTTATAGCTGGAGAAGTGGACTTGCCTACTGGAGCAATTCGACATCATTTGCGAGTAGCAAAAACAGATGCTACGGGAATGATACAATGGGACAGTATTTATAAAGCAGGGTCGATAATTGATCATCGAATTGTTTTTATTAATGAATTATTCAATGGAGAAATTATTATTGGTAGTAATCAAAATATCAATCCAAGCTTAACCAAAACTAATTCCGTTGGAGAAATCATTTGGGAAAAAACTTATCCTTCGGATACTATACAATCTATCAATCATGGTATTACATGTCCTGATGGAGGATATTTATTAATAGGTTTTTCTCGAATTGATTTTAATGATGACCCAAATTTGTTTTTACTAAAAACAAATAGCGAAGGAATATTACAATGGAGAAAAACACATAACTTTCAAGGTCATACTATTTCTAGAAAAGTGGACAATACTACCGATGGTGGATTTATTTTAGTTGGACATGTTGATAATGAATTGAGTCTTTTCAAAATAGATGTGGATGGAAATTTGGAATGGGATAAATCTTATTCTTTCTCAAATAATGATATTGGGTATGTAGTCAAACAAACGCCTGACAATGGTTTCCTAGTAGGTGGTAGAACTAATGGTGTTAATACTTTTATTCCTTTTATCTTCAAAACAGATGCTCTTGGAAATGACGAATGGACAAAAAAATTAACTAACGATTTGGATAGGCAAATTACAGATATGGCTCTGACTCCTGATAGTGGTTTTGTAGCAGTAGGCTCTGCTCATACATTTTGGGATAACATTACTGAAGGTTTTATATTTAAATCAAACAATATCGGAGATATTGAATGGTCTGAAAATTTCACTCCCAACAATCAACAAATTTCTTCTATTCAACTCACTTCTGACAATGGTTATATTTTAGGAGGAATAGATCTAAATGGTATGCTATTAAAAAAAATAAGCGGAACTATTACTACTCAAAATGATTTATCAACTTCTAAAAACATAGAAATTTTCCCTAATCCGTCACTTCACCAAACAACATTTAAAATAAACGATTCTAATTACATAACAATACAATTACAAATTTTTGATTCTACAGGAAAACTAGTTTTTCAAAATAATTATCAAAACGATTCTTTTATTTTTTATTCAAATGAATTGAATAGTGGTATTTATTTTTATAAAATAAAAAAC
>JALZVK010000334.1 GCA_023301005.1 Saprospiraceae bacterium
GCTCTTCCGATCTGTTGTAGATTCTGGCTTAGTCATAGTTTTGACAGTAGAAGTCGCTTCGGAAATACTTGATTTCTGTGCATCAGATTGTGATTCTCCACAACTGAAAATCAACAAAATGAGAGTAATAAAAATTAAATTTTTCATTAAAATGTTTTTTTGATTGTAAATAAATTCATAGTCAATAATAAAATATTATTAGATAATGTTTTTTAAATTTAAAAAAACAAAATCAAAAAGTCCTTTTAAGGACGCTTTTAAATTTTAAAATTTTGTCTTCAATGTTAATATCATCTAGTTTTCCAATAGATTTTATTTTTTTATCCATAACTATCTTTGTTCCAATAATAGATTGATAAACGATAATCGTTGTTATATTCCCCTTGAAACGAGGATTAGAACATAAAGATGTTTTCAGGGAAGCAATTTATAAAGGGTAACAAGTCTAATATAAAAGATTGGTAAAAAAATACTCAAGAGTATAGTAAAAGTAATTATTACTTTTTTCATTTAAAATATAATGTTGAGTCCTGACATATACTAAAAATAGCTTTTTGTCGGGGTGATGAAATTTACTACTTTTGCGAATCGTTAACTTTAATAATCTATGTCAGTAAAAGTAAAACAATTAACTAAAAAATATCTAACGCAAAAAGCAGTCGATAATGTTTCTTTCGAAGCGAAGAAAGGAGAAGTTCTTGGATTCCTAGGACCTAATGGTGCAGGTAAGACAACGACTATGAAAATTATCACTTGTTTTATTCCTCAAACAGAAGGAAATGTAGAGGTTTGTGGATTTGATACAGCTACTTCGCCAATGGAAGTAAGAGAACGAATTGGATATTTGCCAGAGCATAATCCGCTATATAAAGATATGTATGTTAAAGAGTATCTGAATTTTGTAGGTGGATTGCATAAAGTGAAAAATAAAAAGAAGCGCGTCGAAGAAATGATTGACCGAGTTGGACTAGGAAGAGAGCAACATAAATTGATTGGAGCACTATCTAAAGGTTACCGACAGCGGGTAGGATTGGCTCAAGCGATGCTTCACAATCCTGACGTATTAATTTTAGATGAGCCTACTTCGGGACTTGATCCGAATCAATTAGTAGAGATTAGAAAATTAATTACTGATTTGGGAAAAGAGAAAACAGTAATTTTTTCTACTCATATTATGCAAGAGGTTCAAGCGATTTGTGATAGAGTTTTGATTATCAATAAAGGACAAGTAGTAGCGAATGACCCTGTTGAAGCTTTACAACAAAGAGTAACAGGTTCGTCAGTTGTAACGGTTGAATTTTTAGAAAAAACTCAAAAAGGTATTTTATCAAAAATACCAAAAGTGAAGTCAATTGAATCATTGGGCGAAAATAAATGGAAATTAAATTCCGCATTAGATGATGATATTCGAAAAAGTATTTTTGATTTTGCGGTTCAAAATAAATTGACTTTGATTGGAATGAAAAAAGAAGTGTATAGTGTGGAGGATGTTTTCCAAGAATTAACAAAGTAAGTAACGATAAAATAATAAGTCAGTCTTTTGGGGGAGATTATTTTGTTCTCAGTTTTTCCCTGCCTACCGCAGGCAGGTTAAAAAGAAGGAGTATCATAGATACTATGACTGATTTTTAAGGAAAAATGAGGGCAAAAGAATCCGCCCAAATGACGGAGTTATTGTTTTATCGTTACTAAGTACTTAATATTTATGAATTTTAATATTCAATTTTAATGAGGAAAATATTTGTAAATGTATTGTTATTATTTGTTGTAAATGCTGCTGCATTTGCACAAACGGATACAGTATTTACACAAACTGATACTGTATATTTAAGTAAGAATTTCAAATTCCATGATGGTGTTTTTTTAACTTTTGAAGAATTTAAAAATAATACGCCTACTTATAATTGGGATGATGTGGTTGTTGGAATTTATTCTAACCCGCAAAATTTCATCGCTCAAATCCATTTTTTAAAAATAAAAAAAGAAGGAGAGGAGGAGATGGAAGAAATCAATTTAGATGAAGTTTGGGGCATTAGTTTGGATGGAATTCCTTACGCTCGTTTACCAAAAGAAGCATTGAATAAAGAAGAGGTGACGGTATTCGCAGGATTGAGATTGAGAGGGAAAATATGTTACTACGAGTATGAGGAATATGTTATGCGAAAAATTTCAATGTCTGCCTACAATCCTAATACTGGCAAGCCTTTCAGGACGATGGCTGTAGATAGGAAAGTGAAAGTTATCCATCAAAATATGTTACATTTTGAAACTGGAGAAACTGCAGTTTTTTCCATTGAGAATTTTAAGAAATGGATTTTGGATGATGAAAAACTTTTAAAATCTGTAGAAGATTTAAAACCAAATCAAGTAGACCAAAAGTTATTTAAATGTCTGCTGATTTATGATGATAGAAATTTAGTTAAAGTGAGTAAGTAAATGCGATGCGCTCAAGAAATTAAATTTAAAAAACAGAAAAACAAACATATCCCTTTCAAAAAATAATCGAAAAGATTTTACCAACCTGCCAACTGAAGTTGGCAGTTACAATTTTTAAAAAACATGCTAACAATTTTTTCAAAAGAAATCAAAGCCTTTTTTAGTTCCCTAATTGGATACATAGTAATAGGTGTATTTTTATTAGTCACAGGTTTGATGATGTTTGTATTTCCAGATACAAGTTTGTTGGATTCTAGCTATGCAACGATGGATCAATTATTTGCATTAGCTCCGATTATATTTATGTTTTTGATACCTGCGGTGACGATGCGATCATTTGCTGAAGAAAACCAAACAGGAACGATTGAGTTATTAGCCACTCGACCATTAAGAGATATAGAAATTGTTTTAGGGAAATTTTTAGCGAGCTTGATCTTAGTTTTAATTGCATTAATTCCTACACTATTTTATTATTATTCGATTCACCAGTTAGGTTCGCCTGTCGGCAATTTAGACTCAGGTGCAATCATGGGAAGTTATATTGGTTTGTTTTTATTGGCAGGAGTTTATACAGCAATTGGAGTCTTTGCATCGTCATTGATTGACAACCAAATCGTATCATTTATATTAGCTACATTCCTTTGTTTCTTTATGTATTGGGGATTTTTATTTTTGAGTAAACTTCCTGTGTTTTTTGGAAAGACAGATATATTAGTTCAAATGTTTGGAATAGATTATCATTATAGTTCGATAAGTCGAGGCGTTTTAGATACTAGAGATCTTATTTATTTTCTGTCTGTAATAGCTTTGTTTGTAGCGATGACATTGGTATCGTTGGAGAAGAGGAAGTGGTAGTTTTTTTTCGGTTGACGATTGGCGGTTGATGGTCGTTTGGACATTTCAACTTCGTTGATATTCTTTTTTAAAAAAATAAAATAAAATTTTTCTTTGTGAGAAAAACACAAACATTAATACAGTTGGCACTTTTTGCAGGAGTATTGTTATTTATCAATATTCTTGGTAATACATTTTATAACTATTATGATTTGACAGAGGATAAGCGATTTACTTTGACTGATGCTTCTGTGGATTTAGTTGAAAACCTAAATGATGTTGTTTACGTAAAAGTATTGTTAGAAGGAGAGTTTGGTGCAG
Source organism: Saprospiraceae bacterium (assembly GCA_023301005.1). Taxonomy (GTDB): domain Bacteria; phylum Bacteroidota; class Bacteroidia; order Chitinophagales; family Saprospiraceae; genus CAJQQY01. The sequence continues at coordinate 3,592 of JALZVK010000334.1, forward strand.
GATTTAAGCGACTTCAAAATTCCGTAAAAGAATTGTTAGATGATTACCGAGCACTCTCTTCCAATATCGAATATGACTTTGTTAATCCATTGGAAGGTGATATAGATGAAGTCAGAGCACTACAAGAGAAGTATGCAAAAAGTGGAATCCTTCCTGTGAATCTTAGAGAGCTGACTAGCGAATCTAAAAAAGAACAATTGACTTATCCTTATGCACTTATCTTTTTTGCAGGTAGAGAAATTGCAGTTAATCTTTTAGAAAATAATGTACCTGGAACCAATCCTGAAGTCGTCATCAATAACTCTGTAAGCCTACTAGAATATAAGATTACTGCTGCAATTAAAAAATTAAGAACGATTCAAAAACCCGTTTTACTTTATACAGAAGGTCACGGTGAATTGTTACCATTACAGACTGCTGATCTTGATGGTGAGTTGATAAAGACTTACGACATCAATAGAATTGATTTGTCAAAAGTGACTCAGATCGATCCTAAAGTAGATGTACTTGTTGTAGCAAAACCGACGCTACCATTTTCGGATAGAGATAATTTCAAAGTAGATCAATTTGTGATGAATGGTGGGCGAGTGCTTTGGTTGTTGGATAAAGTGGCGACGAGTTTGGATAGTATGCGAGTAAATGGATCGCATATTCCATTACCGATGGAATTGAATTTGGATCGATTACTTTTTAAATATGGAGCAAGAGTACAACCTAATTTAGTTTTGGATTTGGAGTGTACACCTATTCCATTGCAGACAGGAGTCGTTGGAGGTAAACCTCAATATGAATTATTTCCGTGGTACTATTTTCCAAGAGTTGCATCTCGTTCCAATCATCCTATAGTGAAAAGTATTGACCGAGTGAATATGTTTTTTGCTAATAGAATTGATACGATCGAAACCCGTAAAGGTAATGTTAGAAAAGAAATTTTATTAACCACTTCTGACTATAGTCGATTCCAAAGAGTGCCTACTAATTTGAGTTTTGAAATGCTAAGAGAAGACCCTGACCCGAAAGCATTTAATAAACCGCATCAACCTGTTGCAGTTTTGATGGAAGGAAATTTCCCTTCAGAATTTGAAAATCGAATAGAAGATTCTATGAAAGAAGGATTGAAAGAAATGAATATGGAGTTTAAGGCGATTAGTGAACCGACTCGAATGATTGTTGTTGCAGATGGTGATTTGGCAATTAGCAATTATGATAGACAAACTCAAAAACCGCTTCCTCTAGGATTGAATCCTTTTGATAAATATCAATATTCTAATAAGCAGTTTTTGTTAAACTGTGTGGATTATTTACATGATAATAAAGGAGTGATTGAAGCAAGAGGAAAAGATGTGAAATTAAGATTATTGAATGGAGTGAAAGCAAAAGATGAAAAAACATTTTGGCAATTTATCAATATAGGATTGCCAATTGTATTGCTTTCTATATTTGGATTAGGATATAATTGGTTAAGAAGAAAAAGGTATGGAACGCCTGCTTCTTAAGTAGTTAGCCAATAGAAACCGTGTTTTTTAAGAATATCTTTTTCCGCTACCTGCCTGCCGGCAGGCAGGTTTTCCTTTAAAAAATAATACCATACCGCAGGGTATGCAATGATTTTTTAAAGAAAAC
>JALZVK010000335.1 GCA_023301005.1 Saprospiraceae bacterium
GATTCAGGCAAAAGGAAATCTTTAGGAAATCCTTGAATTAAACAAGCTTCTTCTTTTGTTATTTTTCTATATTGATTGGCAAAATAAACTTCCTTTAAGAAATTCTCTTTGTATTCTTGGTGAGTAGTTGGAACAATATTTTTTATTGAAATATAGTCGTTTGTATCGCTTGCAACTAAAGTAGGAAATATATCTGAGGAAGGCATAAAAACTCTATTTACTCCCTTTAGTCCACTACTGATTTTTGTGTTTTTAAATTCATATCGTTCCTCGGTACATTTTACTATATTTTTTTCAATTAAAGAGTCGATGGTTTTAGTTATTGATATCCGTTTAACTTTTAAAGAACGTTCCGTTTTTAATTTACCAACTTCTATAAAATTGGAAGATGTAAGATTGAGTAAAACTAATTCCTCGTCTGTTAAATCTGAATCGTTGAAATCCAAAATCTCATATTTATATTCCACTTTCTTTAAAATTCCTAATTCAATCAAATCATCTATTTCTTCCTGCGAAATAGTCGAGTCCAAAGATTGAAACTGTTTTAAGGAAAGAGGATTACCGTCAAGCGGTCCGAATTGACTTTTTCTTCGATTCTTTAGAAGCAACAAACAAATTTCTTTTTGCCTTTCAGAGGTCTCTTCTATATCCCATGAATGAATTGTGGTATGCCCATTTCTTAAATCGTTAAATAAAAAGTAATCATTAAAACCATTTTTACTTGATAGACTCATTTGTCTGGATTGAATATTATTGCCAAATAAATCTTTCTGTATTGGATTATTTTCAGGTCGAACTTTAATTTCTAAACCTAAAACATCTGCTAAATTCTCTTTTTTATCAAATGGGTTGGGTAACGAAAATTTCTCTAAATATTTTTTGTCTTTAAATCCGATTATATAAATTCTTATCCGATTTTGGGCTACACCGTAATCGTGTGAATTTATAACAAAATGCTTTGCATAATATCCTGCTTGTTTTATTCTTTCAAAAATATACGATAAAGCTTCTTTATTTCGAGGGTCAACTAAACCTTTCACATTTTCAAAAATGAAGGATTTGGGTTTGGATTGGTTAAGTAGGTATATTGTATCATTCCATAGCTGACCTCTATCATCATCAAACCCCAAATTCTTACCAGCTATTGACCAACTTTGACAAGGAACACCTGCAGTTAAAATATCGTGATGTGGTAACTCTTTTATATTGGTAATGTCTCCAAAGTTCGATTCAGGTTCGACTTGATAATTTTCACAATAGGTATTTATAGCGTCTTTATTAACTTCACTAAATCCTAAACAAGAACCACCATTATTAGTTAATGCCATTTTAAAGCCACCAATTCCTGCAAATAAATCAACAAAAGTGAATGTTTTATTCATAGTATTTTAATGCAAAATTGTTTCATCAAAACCTTTTGGAGGTTCGATTCCTAAATATTCTCTATATATCCTTTCTCTATAATCTTTACCCAATGAATTGATTTCAGTTATGAAATTTTTATATGTCCCTTTTCCTCCAATCAATTCCCAAAATTCATCACCGATTAAAACTGATTCATCATTCCGCATATCAAACCACCTCATTGGAAAGCTCCAATTGTAATCTTCTTTCTTTCCATATGGATTATAAGCTAAAGCATAGAATGCAGAATCAATTTTTTTAGGATTCATTGCTAAAAGCTTGAACATCTTTTCTTTACTTACTTTGGTCTGGTCGCTATTTGGAAGAGGTGCTTTAACTTCAAAAGCATAGTTTTTCTTAGTTTTCTTGCTTTCAATATAAATATCGCAAACCACACTCGTAGGTATTAGTTTACCCTTTCCTTCCAAAATATATTTTAATTCAACATCCCAATCTGGAGTAACTCTATCTTTTCCTTTCTTTCTGTGCTCTAATTTATTGAGTACTTCTTGGATTCTTCTAAGTCTCTCAGCACCAACTTCTCCTGTAATCGTTTTTCCCATTTCACAATGACCATGATATTCCTGAGCAACTACATGAGCTAGTTTTTCCCATACTCCACCAAACGGAGTTACAAATCTTCTTTCAAAATGAGAACCTTTAAAAATCTCATCAGGCACTAAAGCTGCATACAATGGTTTTTTAGAATGATGCTTTTCCTTTATAAATGGATCTGTAATTAAAACTTTGTTCATTACTCTATCCATGAGTTCAGTTACAACTTTTTTTATACCGTCATTTACTTTTTTCTTACTCAATTTTTTTTGTTTTTTGTCAATTTGGAAGGTACAACTTTTTGATTTGAACCACCTTGTTTTTTTCTTTTTTTTAATTGGATATAACTTAAAAATAAAAGAAACCTCCACCCATCCCCTACTTCGCCTCATCCAAAACCAAATTCGTTTCCACCACTTTATTATTCCTAAGTAATTTCAACACAACTTCATCACCAGGTTTATAATTCTCCAAAGCTGACCTTAAATCATTTCGAGATTTGATTTTATAAGAATCAATTCCAACTATAATATCACCTAGAATAATACGACCATTTCTATCTCGATAAGTATGTTCAAGTCCAGCTTTTTGAGCACCACTTCCTTCTGCAACTTCCATAATTAAAAGACCCACATAACCCAATCGTTGCAAATATCGAGGTGGCGCAATCTCAATACCAAGCGTAGGTCGTAATATCTTTCCATGTGCAATTAGTTCAGGTATCACCCAACTCACCGCATCTACAGGAATAGAAAAACCAATGCCCGCATAAGCTCCCGAAGGACTATAAATTGAGGTATTGACACCTATTAATTTTCCACGAGAATCCAATAACGGTCCTCCTGAGTTACCAGGATTAATTGCAGCATCAGTCTGAATCGCTTCCTTAATTACAGAACCATCAACTCCATTTATCTCTCGACCTAAAGCACTAATCACTCCTGTCGTCAATGTCTGGTCAAATCCAAAAGGATTACCAATTGCATATACAGATTGTCCTACCAACAAATCATCTGAAGTTCCTACAGGAATTGGTTTTAGTGTTTTTCTAGGTGCATCTATTTTTAAAACTGCTAAATCTTTTTCAGGAGCAATACCAACTAATGACGCATCCCAAGTTGTTTGATCTTCTAGAGTGACTTGTGCTCGATCTGCTCCATTTATTACATGAAAATTAGTAATAATATGACCTTCCTTATCCCAAACAAATGCAGAACCTGTTCCTCTTGGAATCTCGGTTATATTATTTGACCAATAATCTTTTTTTACATTTGACGTATTAATAAATGCAACACTTGTTGTTGCTTTTTCAAATAACTTGATTGTAGCTAATTCATTGGAATTCAGTCCTTTACGAATAGCTATATCTTCTTTACTTTCTTTTTGTATTAATGCAATTGGCTTATCAGGCAAGCCTGAGGTAGTGTCACTTGTTCTCCAAGAAGTACCTAATAAAAATCCACCACCTAAAAGGGTAACTCCAAGAATAACTTTAATAATTGATTTCATAATTTTTTTATTTTTTTCAAACATCTCTATTTATGGCAAAAATAACAGAATATCAACTTTTTTGAAAGTGATTTTATTATCTTGCCACTTCAAAATAAAAAATAATAGCACTTGTTAATCACTCAAACATGGCGGAAATAAAACCTAATAACGCACCAAAGCCTGAACCTAGTTTTCTCTCTAAGACATGGGAATTCTTCCATGATTTAATTGACTTAAAAGACGGACTTGATAAAGAGGGAACTATCATCAATATCAAAAGTAATAAAGAAATGCAAGGTGCGAATGCATGGCTTTTGATGTGTTCGATTTTTATTGCTTCCTTAGGTTTGGATTTAAATTCACCTGCTGTTATCATTGGAGCGATGTTGATTTCTCCATTGATGGCGCCGATTCTAGGTATTGGTTTGGGCATCGGAATCAATGATAGAAATACTCTTGAAATTTCGGGTTACCATCTTTTGATAGCTATTGGAATTGCATTGTTTACGAGTACACTTTATTTTGTACTAAGTGGACATCTAGGAATTAGTGGAGGTTTTACCGATGAAATAAAAGGACGAACAAGTCCGAGTATTTTAGATGCAATGGTTGCCTTGATTGGAGGACTTGCTGGAATCATTTCGAGTTCTCGAAAAGATAAATCGAATGCTATTCCGGGTGTTGCCATCGCAACTGCATTGATGCCTCCATTGTGTGTGACTGGTTATGGAATTGCACATTTGTTTTTTGGAATTGATCCAGCTCCAGATGAAGAGAATTTACGATTCACTAATATCGTATGGAATTCTTTCTTTTTATTTTTTCTAAATGCGACTTTGGTAGCACTTGCTACTTATTTGATAGTTCGGTTTATGGATTTTCCTTCTCGATCATTTACTTCAGTTACGGAGGAGCGACGGTCAAAAATCATGTTGTATTGCACAAGCTTTTTTCTTTTGAGTATTAGTCTTTACACAACTTATAATATCGTAACGGAAAATACTGCTCGAAAAAATATTCAAAGATTTGTCAATGAAAATTTGAGTAGTTTAAAATTAGTAGAATATGATGTCGAAAAAAATATACAAACTGGAGATTTTAATATCGAAGTTGATTTGCTAGAAACACTTACTAAAGAAGAGTGCGACAACTTAACCGACTTACTTGCCTCTCCTAAATATAATGTTCCTAATGGTAACATTATGTTCAACTATCCTGACGAGAAAAAACTCACAGAGATTGCTCAAAAGAGTGGTGAAAATTTGCTACTTGTACGAAAAGAAATTAGGGAAATGGAAGTTGAAATTGATTCTCTTTCTTCCTTAGTCAAAGACTTAGAAACTCAAAATAAAAAAGAAAGAGAAAGTAAAATAAAGTTTATTGCTAGAGCTAATTTTACAAATTTGGAAGACATCAAATATTACTTACCTAACAATGAATCGAATGCTCCAATGATTGCTTTGAAATGGAATCAAAAAATTAAAAATCAAAAAAGAACAAGGGTAGCAAAGGAAAAGCAATTAGTGAATTTAGTGAAAGATCTAATGGAAGTGGATAGTTTGGAAATCACTTATTTACCTGATTAAAATTAGATTTAGTTTTCTTATATAAAATCGCTGCTAATTCTGAATTTTCGATTTTTTATTAAAGATAGTTGAATGAATTGTTTTATGGTTTCGCTTCGCTTATTGTCAAATGGTTTTTTAAAACAATATAACCATAAATAAAGCGAAACCATAAAACAATTTTCAAAAAACTACGCCCACCTTTCCGTCGCAATCATAGCCTTGGGATAATCCATTCCCAATCGCAAATGAAAATCACTTTGCTCATCATCCGATAGAATATCAGGTCGATGAATTTTATCACATGGAATCTCTGAAAGTTCTGGTAACCATTGTTTTACATATTCACCTTTTGAGTCATATCTTTTTGCTTGAGATAGAATATTAAAATATCGATCCTCTCTTGGGTCACTTCCTACACCTGCGATATAATTCCAATTTCCCCAATTACTACAAGGATCATAATCAATCAAAAGTGATTCAAAATACTCCGCTCCCATTTGCCAATTCACCTTCAAATCTTTAACTAAAAAGCTCGCTACATTCTGTCTTCCTCGATTGGACATAAAACCAGTTTGAGCCAATTCTCTCATATTCGCATCTATAAACGGAACACCAGTTCTACCTTCCATCCAAAGTTGTAACAAACTATAGTCATTTTTCAAATCAGATTGCACTTCATCTTTAGTACCGCCTTCGAGGAAAATTTTATTGCCATGTTTTTTACCCATAAATCTGAAAAAATCTCTCCACATCAATTCAAAAAACATCCAATAAGTCGAATCGTTTTTCTCACGCTCTACTTCATATCTTTGTATTTCCCAAAAGATCATCTTAGGAGAAATACAACCTTGGGCTAACCACGCTGAAAATTTAGAAGAGTAATTCTCTCCCATCAATTCATTTCGAGTTTCCTTATAAGTACTAATCGCATCACTCTCCCAAACATATTCTTTCAATCTTTGCAAAGCAGCAGTTTCACCACCTTGGAAATCTAAAACAGATCGTTCATCTTTTTTAAATGGAGCATGACCAAAATCTTCAATTGTTGGAATTTCGCCTTTATCAATTTTGACAGTAAGTGGTTCAAATGTTTCGGTAGGACTTGCTAAAGGTTCTCTGATTTTCACGAATCGTTCCACCTCTTTTCTGAATCCACTAAACGTATCAGGACATTGAGTTACAGGAAACGGAAGGTCTTGAGTATAGTACAACATTTTCCCTCTTGAGAAAATTATCTCTTGCCCTATCGACCATAATTTATTTTCTAAAGCATCTTGCACCGCCACTTCATCTCTTGTTCTTTCTCTATTACAAAACACCCAATTAGATTTTACTTTTTGAGCAATATTAAAAATTTCATCTTCTGGTTTACCGATTCTGATAATTAAATCGCTTCCCATTTTTTGCAAAGACGCTCTTAAATCTTGAACACTTTCTATAATAAATTGAGCTCTAAATTTTTCTGTCTTTTTAAATCCAAATCTTGTTTCCCCTTTAAAAACTCTTTCATCAAAAATAAAAACAGGAACTACTTCTATACCACTTTTTAATGCATGAATCAATGACTCATTATCATGTAATCTTAAATCTTGTCGAAACCAAACAATCACCCTTTGCTTTTTCATAAAAGAAAATTTAATCGATTATTAAAAATACTAAAACAATATTTGCTTACTCAAAAGCAACTAAATAAATAACAATTCAAACTTAAATAAGTTTGGTTTTTACAGTAATAATTTAATGTAAAATTAAGGCGAGGTGTTGTTTTCTTTTATGTCTGTTATAAGAGGTAAATCCCTCTAAATGCAAAGGTAGGAATTAAATCATTCACCGTCAAAGGAAGTGACATTTTCACATCAATTCCCCAATTTTTATTTAAGAAAAATGCGCCTCCGATATTAAATATTAAAGCGTTCTTTTATAAAAATAACAAACCACTTACATGATTTCATGTAAGTGGTTTGTTATAAATAAATTCAAAAAACTATTCTTTACAAATGACTAATGCAACGCTGCCCGAATCTCCAAACTCTCAATAATCTCTCCTTCTTTTTCTACCCACCAAGCCAATCGATCATAGACTGTTTTTTCATCAAAATAATTCAACGCCATTTTTACAAATACATGTCCGTGCTTCGCTTCCGATGCCCAAAGGATTTTATAAAAACGATGCAACTCAGGATCTTTTTGCGCTTCCGAAACCATTCGAAATCTTTCCGCACCTCTCGTCTCTACAATTGAAGCGATAAGCAATCGATCCATAAATCTTTCATTACGACCTGAATGGCACAACTTTAATAATTTTTTCAAATAAGGATCTTCGCCAATAGAATGTTGTAATTCAATTCCTTTACTTTCCATCAACTGATACACTTGTTGAAAGTGTTCCAACTCTTCAATTCCTATCTCTATCAATTCAGGAATTATTTCTTTACGATTAGGATATTTTGCAACAAAACTCATCGCCATTGCCGAAGCCTTTCTCTCGCAATCAACATGATCTTGTAGGAATGCTGGAAAATCTGCCATAACTGCATCTATCCATTCTTGACTACTCGGTACTCCGACATCTAGATTTAATTTCATCTTGGATTTATTTCGATTAATAGAACTATTTAATTTCCTGCAAAAATAAAAATAGGATTCAGTATTTTTTACTGAACCCTATTTTTTTTATTTTTTATTTAAAAACCAAAACGACTCGAAGAGTCAAAACAACTAGTTTTTACAAATGTGAAAAATGCACAACCCTACCATCATATCTAAATTTCATTTCTTCATCTTTTTCAGTAGCCATTTTTCTATCGTAATCTTTTTTGATTTTATTACCACGAGCTTGTACTCTTTTAGTAGTCACTTCAACTACATCTCCATTCGTTACAGCATCAGTTACATAAGAATGTAGCAACACTTTATATTGCTTTTTGAAAAGCTCAGGATGATTGAAAATATCAGTTCCCAAAATTTCATCTCCACTTACCACCATCATACCGATAACATTTTCAGTCTCTTCCATTTTATCTTCGAAGTAAGTCAAGTAGCGATTACGCTCTTTTGTAAAATCTTCCGAACTTTCCAAAGCAGTATAAGTTCCTGTTGAAGATTCAGCTTCGTTAGTCATTGTCAAATCACCAACTGCTGCCCAAACCATTTTTTGATTTTTATCATGCTTAACTGTTTTTCTAATATCATTAGAAACAACATTATAGTAACCTGTGAAAGCATACATCTTACGATTTTTCTTATCTTCTTCAGTTTCTTCTTCAGCATCACCACGATATTGCCACCTTCCTTCCTCTACACAAAAGACTTCAATATTTGCTAAAGTTCTTGGAGGCAAAACCATGTCCTGCGCCAATACTCTATCTTGATTTCCACCTTTCACTACATCACCTGCCATGAGGTAAACCGTCTCGGTACTTTTATTTTGAACAGTCAAATTATTAACTGCAATTACGTCATCGAATCGACCAAAAGGTTTTTTCTCTGTAATGCGAAAACCTTTGATATCCATAGCTTCTTTTAAATTTTTATACTCAGCTAAATCTTTATGTTCGGCAATATGCTCTTCAGAAGCAACAATCGGATAGATTCTCATTTTCTCAAAATCTAGCTCTGCGTTTTCAGATGCATCAACTTGGAATCCTTCAAATGTTGTTACACTTGAAGCGTCATTTTGTTCGGTAGTTGTGTTTTGTTTTTCAGTTGTACAAGATGCTAAAAATAGAATGAATAGAAAGGCAATTTTTTTCATAACTGGATAATTTGATTTTATAAACAAATTGAGAGATTAAACTTCGTCATTTTCATTTTCTATTCCAAAGATTAGAGGATGTTATTTTAAGACTACTTTGTCATTTTAAAAAACAGTATGACCTCTCTGAGATCAGAAACATTGAACTGTTTTCTTACTAACATACTTTGACCACGCTGTGGTCATTTAAAACTCGATATGACCACAGCGTGGTCAAAGTATGTTAGATTTTAAATCTAAAAGGTATTCCGACCTCAGAGAGGTCGTACTTTTTTTTAAAGATATTCTTATAAATTACGTTTTCTTTTGTCTAGCCACTTAAACAACTTCTTGTCTCATTAAGTTCGTTAAACATTAATTTAAATCCTAAATTTGAACTTCAAAGAAACCGCCAACTTCAGTTGGCAGATTGAAATAGTTATTGGAAATTAAATACTATTTGGTACACTAACTTCAATGGTAAGAATATTAAGATTTATTAAAATCATAGCCCCACGTTTTAACGTGGGGAACAAAATAAAGAAAGAAGGCTTTAGCCATACATCAATTCTCATGTGTGGCTAAAGCCAATTTTTGCTTCCTTACTCACCGTCTTAAAAGACGGTGCTATGATAATTTAACTTTCATATCAATGTGACTTGTTACTGAATTTTATAAAAAATTAAATACATTTATTCCACAAGGAAAAACTTTATTCGAACAACCAGCCAATTGAAATTGGCGGTTACTAATATATAAATATGAAACCTCTTGCAGAAAGATTGCGTCCTAAAAGTCTCGATGATTATATCGGTCAAAAACATTTGGTCGGTGATGGTGCAGTTTTAAGGAAAGCGATAGAATCTGGAAATATTCCTTCCATCATTTTGTGGGGACCTCCTGGAGTTGGAAAAACGACTTTGGCTGGGATTATTGCTAATACGTTGGAGCGACCTTTCCATGCATTAAGTGCAATTAACTCTGGCGTAAAAGATATTCGAGAGACTATTCAAAAATCAAAAAGTCAACGTTTTTTTGATGCTCCAAATCCGATTTTATTTATTGATGAAATTCATCGGTTTAGTAAATCTCAACAAGACTCTTTGTTGGGTGCGGTGGAAAAAGGGATTGTTACATTAATAGGTGCGACTACAGAGAATCCTTCTTTTGAAGTTATTTCAGCATTGTTGTCGAGGTCACAAGTTTATGTTTTGGAGCATCTGAGTAAAGAAGATCTAATTCAATTATTAGACGACGCATTGATAAAAGATGAATATTTAAAATTAAAAAAAATAGAAATAAAAGAGTACGAAGCGATGCTTCAATTTTGTGGAGGTGATGCTCGGAAGTTATATAATATTTTAGAGTTGGTTTGCAATTTCGCAGAGAAGGATAAAAAATTAACCATCACTAATAAACTTGTAAAAGAATTGTTACAACAAAACATCGCTATGTATGATAAAGGCGGTGAACAACATTATGATGTCATTTCTGCATTTATAAAAAGTATCAGAGGTAGCGATCCAAATGCTACGGTTTATTGGTTAGCAAGAATGATAGAAGGTGGTGAAGATCCAAAATTTATTTGTCGTAGAATGATGATTGCTGCTGCGGAAGATATTGGTTTGGCAAATCCAAATGCGTTACTTATGGCAACGACTTGTTTTCAAGCGGTACAAGCTGTGGGTTTTCCAGAGGCTAGAATTATTATGTCGGAGGCGGCAATTTATTTAGCAACTTCTCCTAAAAGTAATTCTGCGTACCTAGCTATCAATGATGCGCAAATGAATGTAAGAGAAACGGGTGGACTTCCTGTTCCTTTGCATTTGAGAAATGCGCCGACGAAGTTGATGAAAAATTTGAATTATGGAAAAGATTATAAATATGCGCATAACCATAAAAACAATTTTGCGAAGCTAGAATTTTTACCTGAGGAAATTATTAAACAAAAATTTTACGAACCTTCTAAGAATTCTACGGAGGAAAAAATTAGGGAACGGATGCGATCATTATGGAAGGATAAGTATGGGTACTAAGTCAAATAAATGGAAATAAAAATTTGAATCATCTTGAATTTAATTTTATGGTTTCGCTTCGCTATGGTTTTATGGTTTTAAATTTATAAAAAACAATAAGCGAAGCGAAAACCATACAACAACAACTAATTTGAAATACAATATCCCCAACTCCCCCAAATCAAAACTTTAAGAAACCTCCTTTTTTTATTATGTCGCCAATTATAAATTTCTACGTTCTATATTTATATTATAAATAAAAACAAGTTACATTTGTAATAACAAACATATCTCAAAACCTACCATAAGAAATGATTAAAAAATAATTTATAACACTTTTCGATTTCTTTTGAATTTATACTTCGTTAAAAATACTTTTTTCGAAGTCTCTTTTGCTTCGCAAAGCCAACCCAGATAGCCCTGCTATGTCTGCGTTTTTTGCCCTGCCTTTGCCGGCAGGCAGGCTCGTCTAAATCCAAAATAAATTCGAAATTTGTTACAAC
>JALZVK010000336.1 GCA_023301005.1 Saprospiraceae bacterium
GGGTATTTAGTGATGCACGATGGTTCAAAAGTACCTGTTTCTATGAGGAAGAAATCAGTTGTCATGAAACTATTGGGAGAATTGTAACAATAGTTTTACATTTTTTATTTTAGAACAAATAGATGCTTGATATTTGAGTCAACTCGTACTTTTTTAAATGGAGAATTTGATTGTACTTACAGAAGTGAGGTCGTAGTAAAGGATGCGGTCAAAGCTAGGATGTACTTTGTTCCTCTATGAAGTCCAACAATTCCTAACTAGTTTCTTCTGACAATTTATCTTTCCATTTCAACAATCCATTATAACATTTCCTTCTCATACTTTTTATCGTATCATAAGAACTGTATTCGAATCGCTCTTGCAAATCTTTGAGTTTTATTTTTTCAATATAAAATGCGTGGAGGAGTTGTTTACATTTTTCGCCTAGCTTTTTCCAAGCTGCTTGAAAAGTTTCAGATTGCAATTTTTGTTTCTCAGTTAATTCATCTGCAATTTCTTGTTTCAATAAAGGATTAAAATCTTCATTATACAAATCCTCTTTTTGTCCAAGGTAATATTCTACTTTTTCTATATCTAATGAAAATTTAGAACCTTCTTTTTTTACTTTTTTCAACCACATATTTCTACAAATAATCACAAGGTAGCCACGGAGATTTTTGTTCTCTACTTTTCCTTTAAGCAGTTCCTCTCTCAATTTTAAAAATCCATCCATTACAATATCCTTAGCGTCATCGGAAGAACAATAGTGGTTCCCACTATTAAATTCTTTGGTGAGTTGGTTAACGCAATATTCATAATGTGCAATGAATAATGTATCCAACACCTGTTCATTTCCAGCTTGTAATTGTTCTACTAATTTCTTAAACTCTTCGTCTGTCATTTTGATTTACTCCTATTTATTTCTTTGAATAAAATATATCGAAAGAAGATTTTTCTTTTGAAGGATGAAGATAATAAAATGGTGTGAAATGTAAAAAGGGAAATTCTAATCATAAGCATTATGTATAAATAAATGCATAACGCTAATTAACTATTCGATGTAATAAGTTCTTTAGAGAGAATAAAATATTGATTGTCAATACCTTATAAATACTAAACGTATTTAAAGTGATTTTTATTTAAAAAAATAAAAATAGGTTCACCTTTTTATTTCATGTGCTTATATATATGTAAGCGAGTGATTGAAGTATCATTTGCTTAATCCTAAAAACATCATTGACATAAATATAGGTTCTTTTTTTGAGTAATGTAATCACATTCTTTTGTTTTAGTAATCATCACATTTATTCCAAAACCAATTACTATAAACAACGATTTATTATAGCTTAAATCAACACCCATTTTACATTAACCTATTTTTGATCTACTCAAAGAAACATACCTATATTTAGTCTATTGATTTTTTTCCCAATTATCGAAAAACACTATGAATACTATTTTATTTCTTTGACACATTTCGTTTTTTAAGTCAGCTAAAAATTAAAATCAACACTTCCTTCGGTCGCTTTTGATTTCAACTTTTAACTGACAACGAAATGTATCAAAGGATAAATTTTAAAAAATCATCATGGTTTAAAATATAAAACAGTTTAACTGTTTTCAAACTTAGATTAAGGGGAGGTAAGCTTTTGTAAGTCCAAATTTATTTGGCCGATTAAGAGTTTACCCTTTTGCCTGATAGCATTAATTTGTTATCAGGCTTTTTTTATTTAGGAGTAAATTATTTCGAATTTAAAAATGATATTATTTATTGAGATTAGTTGATGGTTTTAAATTTATATAAAAAAAAAAGCGAAGCGAAAATAATAGCGCAGCAAACTATCCACTAAAAAAAATCCCGAATTTTCTAAATCGAAAATTCGGGATAATTTATATTTTAAAATAATTCTCAAACATCTTACTAAGTAACGATAAAACAATAAGTCAGTCTTTTGGGGGAGATTATTATTTTATCGTTACTAACTCACTCCATAAATTCTATCAATCGCATCTTGATGTTTTTCCAAAATCACTCTACGTTTAAGTTTCATGGTTGGAGTCAACTCTGCTTTTGAGCCATCAGCTTTAACTGGTTCCCAAGTTGTATCCAACAATTCAAATTTTTTGATTTGTTCAATATGACTAAATTCTGGATTATAAGAATCTAAACATTTTTGATATTGGGCAACTACTCTTTTATCTTTAATTGCATCTTCCATTGATGTCCATTCTACTCCATTATTTTTACACCAATCTTGAAGAGCATCTGGAGAAGGGACGATAAGTGCCGAAACAAATTTTTGTTTCTCTCCTACTACCATCATAGACTCAATTAAAAAATCTTCTTTAAATTTATTCTCAATAGGAGATGGTGCAACATATTTTCCACCTGAAGTTTTCAGTAATTCTTTTTTACGGTCAGTAATTTTTAAAAACTCTCTTCCTCCAGCACCTTTTAACATTTTACCAATGTCTCCTGTACAGAACCATTTCTCCCCATCAATTTCTTTAAATACCTCCGCAGTTTTTTCAGGTTTATTATAATAGCCCATCATAATGTTTGGACCTTTTGCTAAAATCTCTCCTTCACCTTCTCTATAGTTTCCATCTGATGGATCAATTTTTACCGTAATAATATCTATAGTTGGACCAACGGTTCCAAGCATAGCTCCACCTTTTTCAAAAGTATTAATTGTCAACCCTGGAGAAGTTTCCGTTAATCCATATCCTTCTCTAATTGGAATTCCTGCTGACGAAAATACTTTTACCATTTTCATTGGACAAGCTGCTGCACCTGTAAGAATACCTTTTACATTTCCACCAAGTGCTTCACGCCATTTACTGAAAATTAATTTATCAGCTATAGAATGTTTGAAACCTGTACTCTTATCAAAATCGTAATCATCAGTCAAACTCAATGCCCAAAAGAATAACTTCTTTTTCATACCTGTCAACTCCAATCCTTTGTTATAAATTTTTTCATAAACCTTTTCTAACAATCTAGGTACGGTCGTAAAAAAGTGAGGTTTGATAGTTTGCAAATCACCTGTCTCTCCACCCAAATTATCTGTTCCTGTAAATACGACATTGATACCTGAATAAATATAAGAGTAAGAAGCTGACCGCTCAAAAATATGACAGATAGGAAGAAAACTCAAAGCAATATCACCTTGACCTAATGGAAGTAAATCATTCACGCATCTCACATTCGAAACGATATTATTATGAGAAAGCATTACCCCTTTTGGATTACCTGTAGTTCCAGATGTATAGATAAGCGTTGCTAATTCCTCTGGTTTCACACCTGCTTTTCTATCATCAACAATCTCTTGACCTTCGGTAGTAAAAATATCTTTCCAATATTTTCTATCCGCCATTTTATCCAAAGTATAAATTTCAGTCAAAGAAGGAATTGCATGAAATTTAGAATTCACTTTATCATATAAATCTCCTTCTCCTACAAATGCAATTTTCACTCCAGCATCATTAAAAATATACTCGTACTCTCCGGGACTAATTGTTGGATACACAGGAACATTGATTGCTCCGATTTGTTGAATTGCAATATCCATTGCGACCCACTCTGGTCTATTTTTATATACAACCAAAGCAACTTTATCTCCTGGCTGAACACCCAATTTTATCAAACCACAACTCGCTTGGTTAGCCATTTCAATAATTTCATTGGTGTTAAAATACACCCACTCATTTCCTTTCTTATAACCAAAAGCTTTTTCTTGTGGACAGTTTTTTTGTTGATAATATATAAAATCAAATAATCTAGTAACTTCCATTTTCTAATATAGTTTTTTCCACCTGCCGGTGGGTTAAGTTGTAAATTGAATTCGAAAGTGAAAAATAGGATTTTTTTCTAATTAAAAAAAATACGAATATTAAAATTGATATAAGCGGCAAGACATTTATATATAATCAAGGTATCTATTCAGAAGCTAGAATAGAGAACAGGAAGGAGACTTAAATCGGTGAAATGAGATGTAAATACTAATGAGTAAAAGTTTATATTTTTTCTCGGCAAGCAATACTATTCCCTCAATGTCATAATCTCTATTCTCTATTCTCGCTTCTCAACAATTTACCCAGCCCAGCCCTCTCTATCCAAACTCCGATACTGAATCGCTTCCGCCAAATGTTCTATTTCAATTTCCTCACTTCCTGCTAAATCTGCACCAGTTCGAGCAACTTTGATAATGCGATCATAAGCTCTTGCGGAGAGTTGTAATTTTTCCATTGCTGTTTTTAACAATGTAATTCCGGGTTTATTCAATTGGCAAACTTCACGGAGTAATCGACTTGGCATTTGTGCATTACAATGAATGTCTTTATAATCTTTAAATCTTTCGGTCTGAATATTCCTTGCTTTAATTACTCGTTCCACGATGCTTTCGCTATTTTCTTTGGAAGGTGTATAATCAGATAACTCATCATAACTCACGGGCGTAACTTCCACATGCAAATCTATTCTATCCAAAAGCGGTCCTGATATTTTATTTAAATATCGTTTTACTACACCTGGACTACATACACAATCTTTGTCAGGATGATTATAAAATCCACATGGACAAGGATTCATACTTGCTACTAACATAAAACTTGCAGGATAATCAACTGTAATTTTAGCTCTAGAAATTGTCACTCGACGTTCCTCCATAGGTTGCCGCATCACTTCCAAAACTGTTCTTTTAAATTCAGGTAATTCATCCAAAAACAAAACACCATTATGCGCCATCGAAATTTCTCCAGGCATAGGATTCGAACCGCCACCTACTAGTGCGACATCACTTATTGTATGGTGCGGCGATCGAAACGGACGAGTAGAAACCAATGCAGCATTCGAAGGAAGTGCTCCTGAGACAGAATGTATTTTTGTAGTTTCTAATGCTTCATGCAAACTCAAAGGAGGAAGAATAGTTGGTAATCTTCGAGCCAACATCGTTTTACCAGCTCCAGGTGGACCTATCAAAATAACATTGTGTCCACCTGCTGCTGCTAACTCCAATGCTCGTTTGATATTCTCTTGCCCTTTGACATCTGAAAAATCAACAGAGTAAATATTTTGAGTGTCTTCAAAAATAGAACGAGTATCTACTATCGTTTTGGGCAGTTCAATTTTTTTATTAAAAAAATCAATTGCTTCTTTTAAATTTTCAATTCCATATACATCAAGGTTGTTTACGATAGCCGCTTCGCGTGCATTTTGTTTTGGTAAAATCAAACCTTTGTATCCTTCCTTCCTAGCTTGAATTGCAATAGGCAACGCTCCTTTGATTGGGCGAAGTCCTCCATCTAAAGATAACTCTCCCATAAAAATATATTTATCCAAATCTTCTTTATCTATTCCTCCTGTACTCGCCAACATACCTAAAGCTATGGGTAAGTCATAAGCAGAACCTTCTTTCCGCAAATCAGCAGGTGCAAGGTTAACTACAAATTTGACATTGGGAATTCGAAAATTATTGTTTTTGATAGCTGCAAATATTCGGGCTTGTCCTTCCCGTACAGCATTGTCAGGAAGTCCTACTAAATGAAAAAAATCTTTTCCTTCTCTAGCTTCTCCTCCTGCATTTACTTCAACGGTGATAGTTTGAGCTTCTACACCTTCTACTGCGCTTGCGTATGTTTTTACGAGCATTTATAGTGTTTGTTGTTTTTAGA
>JALZVK010000337.1 GCA_023301005.1 Saprospiraceae bacterium
ATTTCTTCAAATCTTCCATTTTCAAATTCCTAAAATTCTGATTTGCAACTGCGACATTATCTTGACCTGACTTTCGAGTAGCGATATTGATACCATATATTTCTTGAATTCTTTCATACCAAATCGGAATAACTGACTTCCGATGAATGACCGCTTTGTAGTCAATGTATGTACTACGTTCACTATAAGTTTTAAAAAAAGTATTCGATGCGGGGATGATAAAGAGGGCATCTTTAGGCGTTACCTTTTTTGCAATTTCTGAAATCTCTAGTTCTGCATTTTTATTATTTAAAAAAAAGAAATCGTATGGTTTGTATTTATAAGTAGAGATAGGATTCAAAATCATCGCTACTGAAAATATTCCAAAAGCAACAATTCCTCCTTGAATGATATTTTGAAAAAGGTTCTTTTGGAGTAGCGGAATTTTATTTTCCAAAAATGATAACAATGCAATTACGGAAAATGATTTTATCCAAATCGTCGTCTTAAACCATTGCGAAGAGACAAATGTTGAAACTTCTAAAACCTCCACTCCTATCACAAATCCAACTAATCCAATCATGATAATGACGAACATCAAAAAGATGTCTCTGTTTTTTTTATAATAAAAAAACAAACTCCACACGAAGAGTGGAAAAAACAAGATTGCTGCTTTCTTAGAAAAATAGGATGGTAAAAAATGATGCGGTAATCTAAATTCTATAAATTCAAAAAATAAATCATTGTCAATTTCCCCTACACCAAAATGACTTAAAATAAAATATATCCAAATTCCTCCCGTAAAAATAAAAATCAATGCAGGATAGAAATTTCCAATTTCTAGTTTTTTATTTAAAATAACATTAAACACACGTACGCCTACAAATATCAAAAACAACTGCAATGCAACTAACGGTTGTATAAATGTCGCAACAGATAACAATATAAATGCAATCCATTGTGAACGATTATTTTCTTCTTTTTTTAGGAAATAATAAATTGCCCAAATGCCCATCGGCTTTGCAATCGTACTTGAAGTGATAAGTGGAATATACATTTCATTGCCTCCCAAATTCCAATTCATCAATAACGTAAATGGTATCAAAATCGAAATCCAAGTCATTCCTTCTGATTGAATAAACATCTTAGCAACTCGATAAAGTCCTTCCAATAATATCAAACTAAATATCACATGAAGTAATAAGGCGACCTGCGACATATAATTTCCAAACAACGAAAAGAGGTAAGCTAGACTAATTCGTTCGTTGATACTTTGTTCGGTAATATGTTGTATAAAAAAATCTTTAGGATATAAAGTACTGTCATTCAACCACTTAGCATAAGGCAATAACTCTATCATATCGCCACGTCCGTAAACGTAACCACTCCAAGCTAATATTATCAGGTAGGATGTAAAAAGGGTAAGAAGATGTTTGTAGTTGATTCTCATTTTTTTTAGAAGTGATAAGATAGACCTTAAGGTCTATCTTATCGCCTCTTTTTTATACTTTCCAAATACGAAGTAGTAAGGATTCAATTATTAAAAACGCCAACGCTGCAATAATAAACCATCTCCACAAAATGACTCCTCGACTTCGTTCACCAATCATTTGTGTCATATCTACAGCATCAGTTCCTTCAATAATTTGAGCACGAGTTCCTGCTAAATCTGTTAAGTCAGCACTATTGTAATAATCTAAGTTAGATTCTTTTCTATCAAAGTTAAAAGCAAATTTATCCAACTTCTCTTCAGGATTTAAAAATAGATTATAAAATCCTGCATCTGCAATTTGATTATTGACACCTAAGATGACTTTGTTGCCAATTGCTTTTTGTTGAGGAATAAATTCTTCAGCTTGACCTTTTAGTTTATAAACCATTTCGCCTGTCCCCGTAAAACTATTGTTAGATTCAATCACTTCATCTTTTCCAATCGTGTAAGCGACACGCGTATCTTTGGCAGTAGAGATTGCCATCTTATATAACATCGGAATAAATATTTCTGCATTTCTTACAAGGTTGCTATACTCTTCATCAAGTGGTGCTGCACAAAAATATAAGTTCCCTTGGTCCTTTCGATACTTACTTAAAAATGCACTTCCATCTCGATAACTCAATAATCTTTCTTCACCTCGTCCACCAAAACTTGTAATTTTATAATTCACTTTAGTAACTGGTAATTTCAAATTCGCATTTTTATTTTCATAAACATCTTTAAAAATAAATTCCTCAGTATTGACATCTGCGACTTTTCTTTCTTCTCTTTCAAGACTGACTAATTCATTCGCAGGAAATTCATTTAAGAAACTTTTGTACGAACTGATATTAGAATTCACACCAGGGAAGACTAAAAGATTTCCACCGTCTTTTACATATTTTTGCAACTCGGAAGTCAGACCTGATGAAACGTTGGTCAAACCATTCATGACGATTAATTGATAAGTTGGAAATTTGGCATAATCCAAACTTCGACTCATTTGGTTGGTCACTTTAAAATAACTTATCCCTCCGAAAGCAGCATCTAAATATTTATTCTTAGAAGTTTCATTGATAA
>JALZVK010000338.1 GCA_023301005.1 Saprospiraceae bacterium
TAGCCAAGTGCCTACTCAAAAGTCTATAGGATTGAATCCACTACTGAAATTGAATCCAGTAAAATGTAGTTTTGAGCAGATAAGGAAGCATATTGATGGTGCATAATGCTGCTAATGAAAAATATACCAAATATATACAATGACTAACCTAAATTTCATCGAATACATACACCTATATTTAATCAGACTTGAAGAGCTGCTCCTCAAAATGGGCTACTCCACACAGAAGCCATACCCTATATTCATAGCAAATAGGCATTATATTGATGAGTCTTTAGAGTTTAGAAACAATATCTACTTTCTGGAATATTCTGTTGCTAAAAACAGCTATATTGCTGCTGATAGATTTGAGGGGGGAAAGGTGTTGAGGAAGGAGCGGTTTGTGTAGAGGGTCAATATTTGATTTCATAAGAATTATTAAAAGAAGAAACTTGTTCGAACAAACATTCAAAAATATAGATGATGTACTCTGGAAAGATCCAGGCTGCGATAGTGAATTAGATTACATAGGACAGACGTCTTGGATATTGTTCTTGAGATACTTAGATGAACTAGAGCAAGAAAAGTCTGATGAGGCAGAACTTAAGGGCGAAGACTATTCCTTCATTCTGAAAGAAGAATTCAGATGGGGGAATTGGGCGATGCCTAAGAATAAGGAAGGAGAACTGGATCACCACAAGGCTTTAACTGGACCAGACATGGTGACCTTCGTTGATCAAAAGCTGTTTCCTTACTTATCTAAATTCAAGCAAGAAGCGGAAGATTCTAAGACTATTGAATATAAAATAGGAGAGATATTTTCAGAGCTCAAGAATAAAATACAATCTGGTTATAATCTTAGAGAGATAATTGGCTATGCAGATAGCTTACCATTCAGAGGCTCTAAAGATAAGCATGAACTGAGTGATCTCTATGAGACTAAGATTAAGAACATGGGCAATGCTGGCCGTAATGGTGGGCAGTATTATACCCCACGTCCTTTGATACGAGCTATGATTGAAGTATTAGATCCTCAGTTAGGCGAGAAGGTGTATGATGCTGCAGCTGGTTCTTGTGGGTTCTTGTGCGAAGCATACGAGTACATGTATGATAAGATGAAGAAAACCACCAACAATCTCAAAACCATACAAGAAAGTACCTTTTATGGAAAGGAAAAGAAGAATCTTGCATATGTAGTTGGTATAATGAATATGATCCTGCATGGTATTGAAGCGCCCAATATTATTCATACCAATACCTTAGGAGAAAACATCAGAGACATTCAAGAAAAGAATCGATATCATGTCATTCTAGCCAATCCACCTTTTGGAGGAAAGGAGAGAAAAGAGGTGCAACAAAATTTTGATATCAAGACAGGAGAAACGGCATCACTATTCTTGCAGCACTTTATTAAGTCTTTAAAAACAGGGGGGCGTGCTGCCATCGTAATTAAGAATACATTTCTAAGTAATGCAGATAACGCAACGACGGCATT
The DNA here is from genome assembly GCA_023301005.1 of Saprospiraceae bacterium. Lineage (GTDB taxonomy): Bacteria > Bacteroidota > Bacteroidia > Chitinophagales > Saprospiraceae > CAJQQY01. The sequence continues at coordinate 1,475 of JALZVK010000338.1, forward strand.
AAGAAAGCATTTATTGGAGACATGTAATCTACATACCATTCTAGACATGCCTCAAGGCACCTTTCAGGGGGCAGGGGTGAAAACCGTAGTTCTCTTTTTCCAAAAGGGAGAGCCTACCAAAAAGATATGGTACTATCAACTAGATCCAGGTCGCAAAATGGGCAAAACCAATCCATTGAATGATAAAGACATGCAAGTTTTTGTTTCAGATCACAAGAAAAAGAAGAAGCCTGAAACAGAGAACTCTTGGACTTTTAAGTTGGCGGATATCGATGAAGAGACTTTTGATCTTTCTCCTAAGAATCCAAATACGCCTGAAGAAACTCCTTTGAGAAATCCAAGTGAGATTCTGAAAGAGATGGAGGTGTTGGATAAGGAGACTAATTCTATTTTAGAGGCTTTGAAAGAATTGATATGAAAGAAGGATGGATAGTAAATACTTTGGATGAGGTTTGTTTCTTTGAAAATGGTGATAGAGGAGTAAATTACCCTTCTAAAAAACATTATATACCGGAAGGCATACCATTTATTACTGCGGCAAATGTTCAAAATGGAAATATCTTAAATAATTTAAATTATATTTCAGAGGCACGGTTTAAATTATTATCGCGAGGTAAGTTTAAAAAAGGTGATTTTCTATTTTGTCTCAGAGGGTCTCTAGGAAAATTTGGGTTTGTCAAAAAAGATATTTTAGGTGGAATTGGATCATCTATGGTGATTGTTAGAGCTCAAGCAATCAGGAATAAATGGCTATTTTATTATTTTCGTTCTAATAGATGTAAACAAGAAATTGATAATTTTAAAGGAGGAGCAGCACAACCTAACTTGGGTGCAAAAGATTTAAAAAAATTTGAAATTAATGTTCCGCCTTTGAATGAACAAGATACCATTGTTAAAATCCTAGACAAATCCTTCGCCAAAATTGATCAAGCCAAAGCCAACATTGAAAAGAATATTGAGAATGCGAAGGAGTTGTTTCAGTCTAAGTTAAATGAGGTTTTTTCTCAGGGTGGTGAAGGATGGGAGGAGAGGAGCCTTGAAGAAATTACTACTAAAATTGGAAGCGGTTCAACACCACGAGGAGGTCAATCATCTTACAAAGCTTCAGGGATTTCTTTAATTAGAAGTATGAATGTACATGATGATGGTTTTAGGGATAAAAATTTAGCTTTTATCGATGAGGAACAAGCTTTGAAACTAAAGAATGTTAAACTAGAAGAAAATGACGTTCTTCTAAATATAACTGGAGCTTCAGTTGCTAGATGCTGTGTAGTAGAAAATTCATACTTGCCAGCAAGAGTAAATCAGCACGTATCCATCATAAGACTTGAAAAAGGTATTATGAATTTTAGATTTCTTCACTATGCTTTAACATCTAAAGAAACAAAGAATTTATTGCTAGGAATTGGGGAACAAGGTGCAACAAGACAAGCTATAACAAAAGCTCAAATTCAATCATTCAAGATCAGTTATCCTAACAGTATTTCATTTCAAAATGAACTTGTAGAAATTCTTGATAACTTTAAAGTTAAATGTGCAATAATTGAATCTCATTATCATCAAAAGATTAAAGATTTAGATGAACTTAAAAAATCACTTTTACAAAAGGCATTTTCAGGGGAGCTAGTGTAGTTGTCTGAACCATGATTTAAAGGGATTGACTTGATTGCCTTGATTAGATTTTAGATAGAGTAGGATTAAATCATGTAATCTCGTAAATCAAGCGAATCAAGGTTCAGACAAAAGAGATTGACTTGATGGTCATGATTGGATTTTGCTATGGATAGATTTTGCAATCATGTAATCTTGTTAAACAAGTGAATCAAGGTTCAGACAATTAAGGGATTAGTATTGTAACTAAGAATTGATGCTGTTTGAGCTTAGATATAATCATGTAATCTCGTAAATCAAGCGAATCAAGGTTCAGACAAAAGAGAACAATTAAGCTGATTTGCTTATATTAGCAGACTGTTTTATTCAATAAACCATGTTTAACCAAAAATCATGAAATATCAAGAGCTAACATACAAAATCATTGGATGTGCTATGGAAGTACATAAGCACCTCGGAAATGGCTTTCAAGAAGTAATCTACCAACGAGCCATGGAGATAGAAATGAGAAACCAAGGAATCGAATTTGCCAGAGAATTTGAGATGCCCATAACCTACAAAGGGATTAATATAGGGAAAAGAAGGGTTGATTTCTTTGTAGAGCAAGCTATAATGGTAGAAATCAAAGCAATTATCAATTTGGAAGATGTGCACTTATCACAGGCGATGAATTATGCTGAAGCATATGGGTTGGAAGTTGGACTGTTAATTAACTTTGGTGCGAAAAGCCTTCAGCATAAGCGTGTGCATAACAATAAATTCATAAAATCCGTAAAACAATAGTACTACGCCCTAGACAAATGAACGAAGAGCAAACGAAATATGACTATATCAATCCAGCTTTAAGAGAAGCGGGCTGGGGAGAGGTGGAAGGAAGTCGTATCCGACTAGAGTTTCCCATCACGAAAGGTCGTATTGTTGGTCGTCTTCCCAATGGCGATAACAGAAGAACATCAGTACTTAAAGCGGACTATGTTCTCGAGTATAAGAATAGAAGGCTTGGGGTGATCGAGGCAAAGGCTAGAGATGAGTATTATACGAAAGGTGTTGGGCAAGCAAAGGACTATGCGGAGCGATTAAACATCAGATATGCGTATGCTACGAATGGTGTCGAAATCTACGGGATCGATATGGAGGAAGGCACCGAAGGGGATGTGGATGGCTTTCCTAGTCCAGATGAACTATGGGAAATGACTTTTCCATCTCCAAAGGAAGCATATAAAAAGGAAATTGAAAAATGGAAGGAGCGATTTGATGATATTCCTTTTGAAGATAGAGGAGGTACATGGTCTCCAAGATATTATCAACGGAACGCTATTTATAAAACATTGTATGGTATAGCAGAGAAGAAGGATAGACTTCTTTTGACCATGGCAACGGGTACAGGTAAAACCGCTACCGCGTTTCAAATTTGTTGGAAGCTGTTTCACTCAAAGTGGAATCTCCGCAGAGATACACAACGAAGTCCAAGGATACTTTTCCTCGCAGATAGAAACATCTTAGCGGATCAAGCCTTCAATGCCTTCAATGCCTTTGATTCTATAGATGAAAATATAAAGGTAAGGATCACACCTTCTGAGATACGTAAGAAAGGACATGTGCCTAAGAATGGTAGTATATTCTTTACCATCTTTCAGTCCTTTATGACCCAAGCGCAATCAAATTCCGATTTAGAGGTAGAGGATGAAGCCTTGGCTAAAACTGAAACTCGTCCTGAAGATTTCAATTTTGGGCAATACGAGCCAGACTTTTTTGATTTAATCATTATAGATGAATGTCATAGAGGAGGCGCTAATGATGAAAGTTCCTGGAGAGCCATTATGGAGTATTTTTCGCCAGCTGTTCAACTGGGTTTAACTGCCACACCACGTAGAGATGTCAATGGGGATACTTATAAGTATTTTGGTGATCCAATTTATACCTATGCCTTAAAGGATGGAATTAATGATGGTTTCTTAACCCCTTTTAAAGTCAAGGAGATACAAACGAATTATGACGAGTATACCCTTACTGCGGATGATACCATTCTTTCAGGGGAAGCAGAGTTGGGTGATACTTTTACTTTTAAAGATTATGGTCGTAAAATAATCATTAAGCAGGTAGAAGAGTATAGAGTAAAACAATTGCTCAAAATGATTAATCAAGATCAAAAGTCATTGGTGTTTTGTGCTACACAGGTTCATGCAGCTTTAGTTAGAGATTTAATCAATCAATACTGTGATAGCAGTAATAGTAATTATTGTCATAGAGTTACTGCGGAAGATGGAAAGCAAGGAGAACAATATCTCAGAGACTTTCAAGATAATGAGAAAGCGATTCCTACTATATTGACGACTTCTCAAAAGTTGAGTACTGGTGTTGATGCACCAGAAATACGAAATATAGTCTTACTACGACCGGTTAACTCTATGGTTGAGTTCAAACAAATTGTAGGACGAGGAACAAGGCTTTTTGATAGTAAGGACTATTTCACTTTATTCGATTTTGTAAAAGCGCACGAACACTTCAAAGATCCGGAATGGGATGGAGAACCAGAGCCTCCGACAGATACTGGTGGTGGATATAGGCCTGGAGAGAAACCCGGAGGTACAGGTGAACCATCCGAGGATTATTTATGCGATACATGTGGGAATGATCCATGTGTTTGTGATAATCCTCCAAAGAAGATGGTTAAAGTTCGACTTTCTCCGACCAAGGAAATTGAGATTGACTCTACAGTAAAAACAACTTTTTGGGATCCTTCTGGCAAGCCAATTAGTGGACCTGAATTTGTAAAGCAACTTTTTGGTGATATCCCTAATTATTTTACAAGTGAGGAAGACCTTCGGAAAATTTGGAGTATTCCAAGTACTAGAAAAAAATTACTTGATGAATTAAGTGAAAATGGCTACACAACGGCTCAGCTAGATGACCTTAGAGATATTGTACACGGTAAAGATAGTGACCTATACGACGTTTTAAATTTTGTTGCTTACCAAAGAAACTTAATACCTCGTTTAGAGCGTGCTTCTAAGGCTAAACTACAAATCAATGATTACAATGTGAAGCAGCAATCATTTCTGAATTTTGTGCTTGAGCAGTATGTCCGTGAAGGAGTAAGCGAGCTAGATGATCAAAAATTGCCCGAATTGCTTGAACTTAAGTACAAAGCCATTGCAGATGCAAAATCTGAACTTGGAAACATCAAATCAATTAGAGAGAATTTTATTGGTTTTCAGAAGAGTTTGTATGTGGATAAGGCAGGGTAGGAGTTCAATTAATGGAGAAATTCAGAAGATTGATGTCCGTATCATCTGTATCAAATACAATAATTATGATTATAAAATTAATAAAGAAGCATAAAGTTGAATTAAGTAGAATAATTGTATTCCTATATTTAATATTTCTTTTTTTGCATATTTTAATAATTAACCGTCATTTAGACTCACTTAAGAGTATTTATAAATTTTTGGACAATCCAATTACTCATATTATAGGCTCTATTAGTAGTATAATTTTAATAGCTTCAATTCTACAAAATAAGCAGGGAAATGTATTTTTATTAAAAGTAATTAGCCTTTTTCAGAGTGAACAAATCAATTTGGTTCATGAGGAATCCTATACCGATACTAACAAATTAAAAATCGACCTTAATAAGACCTTTTATTCACTTGATAGATCTAATTATAAGGTTATATTAATAACAATCTTATTCTCCTTTTTAATATATTTTATTTCAAATGCTACTGCCATTTTCTCATACAAAACAAACTTGAATAATAAAGCAATATCAAGTGGACTTTATATAGGATTACCTGATTATCTAGATGATTACGATGCTTCATGTACATTTCAAGATCACCTTATAAATACAATACATTATTCAATTTTAGCTGACAAAAATGACTTTCTTCCTTCCAAGCATGTATTAGACGCATTTAATAAATTTGATGAGTTAACGTATATCGATATTAAGATGAAAGATATTAAATCTATATACGATTTATCTCATTATCTTTTGTACATCGGCGAATATGAACTAGATACAAAAATCTTGGAAAATTATGTTTTTAACAGTCTTCAAGAAAATATATTGAATGGTGATGAGTATGCTTTAACAGATTATTATTATTTTATTAATAATACATATTTGACACATGCGGAAAATTTACTGAAGAATAAATCATACAATCAATGTAGTTGGTTGGTAAATCGAGCCTATAGATTATTGAGGATTGTTGATTTGCCTCCTTTAAAAGAAATCTCATCTGATAATATGTATTTTTACAATAAATGCATTCTTATGAGATTGTATTTAAAAAAACCGGAGAATATTGTGCAAAACTATTTTGAAGTGTTACGTGAGATAAAAAATCTGTCAAAATATAAAATGGAGAATAATGAAGAGATAAGATCTATAAATGGCGCATATTCTTATTACAATAATCTAAATAATTTTAGGAATATAGTTTTTTATTTTAATTCTTTGAAGTATAATAAGGCATTAAGTATTTCAGATACAATTATTGCTTCAAGTAATGATGTAGAATTAAAAAACTATACATTTCTTTTGAAAGCACGTGTATTGTTTTGGAGAAATGAACAATCCAATAAAGAAGATATTGCAGATAAACTAAATGAAATTAAAGAAAAAATTATTGATGATGATCATTTAGCTAATGATATCGATGGTTATATCGATTTAGGTAAAAAACGTTTATCAATTGAAAGTAACAACACTTCTAATAAGGCAGTAAAACAAAAGTATTTCGATAATCTGTTAATAGAAGATTATATTGAACCTGTATTGAAAGAAGATAATGGCATGAATGAAAAAATAGATAAATTAATCTCAATTTTAGAAATTCTCAAAGATATATGATTAATTTAGATAAAATAAAGAACATTTTTATTATTGTAAGTTTTTTATTTGGAGCAATATTTTATTTTACACCAGGTAATTATTTAAATTCTAGATTTGATTTCTTGCAATCAGTTTTTCATTCATTTATGTATGAAATAACAGTATCTGTTGTAGTTTTTCTGCTAATAACTTATCGAGAGCGAATCAAGATTATGTTTGCAAAATCGTTTGGTAGAGGTTATTTAAAATCTTTACCTGTATTTCTAAAATGTGGACTGGCATCTATTTTACTAGCTAGTATTCTTTTTTCTTTTCGACCCATTAAATACACATTAGTAAACAGAGCATTTTTTTATTCGAACATATTGCCAAATAAATATATCAATGAGTTAGTAAATAGAGCCGGTAAATTGGAATATATGGGAGATTACGATAACGCTATTAAAGTTTATAAAAAAGTCTTAAATCAATCATTGTCTGTAAGTAATCAAGAGAGGATAAATAATAAAATTATTGAACTTTCGAGTGGTATTGAATTATCTGAAAATTTATCCGCTAAATGTCAAATAATATCTGTAACGTCAACATTGCGTAAATCTGAGTTTATCCGAATAAAAAACGCCAAAAGATTAAATCCGTTAAATGAAGTTATTAATCGGAAATATAATGACTATGTAAATCATATAAAGATAAGTGTCAAATCCTTACATAATTTAGTTTCTGACGAAAATGCTGAATGTGTTTCAATAATAGAATCTTATGGATGGCTAATTATTGACAAACCTTTACTTTCAATGGTTGAAAAAAATAATACTAATGTTTGTGACTTGTTCAATAGAGCTTACAAAAATTATAACAATAATGATTTTGAAAAAGAACTACTTGCAGATTGGTATATTGAATTATAATAACTTTTGACAATATTGATTTTTATAATTTGAAATTTTCAGTTTTTTTTATTCCAACCCACCCACATGAAAATAACCAAATCCGATTTCCTCCACTTCCAACATTGCCCTGCAGCATTCTGGTTTTCAAAATATAAACCAGAGGTGCTAGAGAGCAAAGAAATATCTGACTTTCAGCAACAAATCATAGATCAAGGGATAGAGGTAGAAGATTGAGCAAGA
>JALZVK010000339.1 GCA_023301005.1 Saprospiraceae bacterium
ATTAGACTTAAGTCTAATTTTTATTTGGGAAATTTAAATCACTCATCACTTATAATTCATCACTCAAGATCTATGGTTAAAAAATACATTATACTTTTTGGGTTGTTTTTGTTTTTTAGTTTTCCTCCAAAACTAAAAGCAAAATTTGTATTAGGCAAAGAAACCAAAACGAATAGTATTTTTGATGAGATGTATCAGCATGATATTTTAAAAATCAATTTGATATATAGTGTTGCGGAAGTGAATGCTGATAGAAAGAGTGAGATTGATTATCCAGCTACATTAAATTTTAAAGACAAAAGTGGAAAGCTTCAATTTTGGGATGTCAAGATAAAAATTAGAGGAAGATTTCGACGCTTGAATTGTGAAGCAATGCCTCCTTTAAAAATGACTTTTGATAAAGAAGATTTAAAAAAAGAAGGTCTTGATAAATATGATGATTACAAATTAGTTACGCCTTGTATAGAAAATGAAGCATACTCTGATATGCTTATTTTAAAAGAATACCTCGCCTACAAATATTATAATATTCTCACCTATGAAAGTTTTAGAGTTCAATTATTAGAAATCAATTTCATTGATTCTAAAACTGGAATAATTAGAAAACAACTCGGATTTATTATTGAAGATTTGGCATTGCTACGCAAAAGAATTGGAGCAACAAAAGTCAAAAATAGTTTTGGTATTCAACGGTCAACTCTGAATATCAAGCAATACCAATTGATGTCTTTCTTTCAATATATGATTGGAAATACGGATTGGAATTTAGCGCAATCTCGTAATTTAAAAGCGGTAGAAAAAGATGGGAAATACTTGATGATTCCTTATGACTTTGATTTTTCAGGGTTGGTGTTAGCGCCTTATGCGAGGATAAATTTAGATGTAGAAAATCCACAACTAAGAGGTAGAATTTATCAAGGATTTATAGAAGACCTAAAAGACATGGATCATGTAGAAAGAATATTTAAAAAGAAAAAAAGGAAAATTCTTCGATTTACTCGGCGACAAGAATTATTACAAGATGCATTTAAAAGAGATGCAATGAATTTTCTAAAAGCATTTTATAATCGAATAGATGTTGTAAATGTATTGAGAACAAAAGCGGATGAACTCGAAGAGGAAGTTGAAGAAGATTCTAATGAGTAAGTGTTTTAATTTAAAATCAATTCTTTCGTCTCCCTTCATCTATAATAATTTGACCCGAAGATTGTTCTCCTAATCCTCTCAATGAATAACTAAAAGTCATCATAACATATCTGCCTAATGATTTGATATTGACATCTTCAATATAATTAAAATTATTTTGTCGATTGATTCCGATTCCTTGATTTAATAAATCTCTAGCCGCAAATTCAATCGTACCTCTTTGTTTAAAAACAGATTTTGAAATAGAAGCATTCCACAATGGTATTTGTCTTTGGTTTTCAAAATCTTCACCTTGATAAACAGTATAATCAAATGAAGTTGCGAGTGTCCAATCCTTATTTAAAGTCAATGTCCAATCTGAAAAATAAGTCCAAGTATTAAAATTTTGATTAAAAGAATTGCTGACAGAATAGCTAGATTGGTTGTATGACCAATTAGTACCTAACAATATATCTACATTTTTTTTATTTCTATTTTCTATAGTAAAATCTAATGAAGTATTCCATCTGTTATTTTTATTTTCAATAGAGTTGATAAATAAAAATCCACGATTATAACTTCCATTTAAACTTATTCCAATTTTACTTCCAATAATTTTTATTGGTGTGTCAAATGAAATATTACCATTTGTAAGCCAATTATTTTGGACATTTAAAGGTTGAGTGGTTTGTATAAATAATGAATCAATTGTTCTTGCATTAGTGATTTTATCAGTCGTGTATGTCGTATTTAGCGTAGCGAAAAAACTTCTAAAATTAAATTGGTCAAATAGCATATATCTCAATCCCACTTGATGATTATATTCAGGTCGTAAGTCAGGATTTCCTTTATACAAACTCAAAGGATTTTGATTGTTGACTAAAGGTTGCAATTGTTCTGTCGTTGGTTCTCTAAGATTGGTTCTATAATTTATATTTAAAGATATTAAATTTGTAAAGTCATAGTTGAAATCCATAGCAGGGAGTACTGTCCAAAAATCTTTGATAATAGGATTTGCAATTCCTATTATTGTTCCATTAAGTTTTGAGTATTGAATATCTGTACCTGTAGATAAAATATATTTTTTACGATTCAACTTATAAGTTAATCCACCTCGATCGTAAAAGTAATGTTGATTATAATCGGCAGATAAATTTTGATTAAGTAGTTGTATCTCATTTTTAATGTCAAAAGCAGTTCTTGTTAATTCATTATTAGAATTTTTTCGGTTGTAACGAAATTGCAAGTAAGAGCTCCGATTAATCGGTTCAGTAAAAGCAATATTTAAAGAGTAATCAATTTGATTTTGATTTTGATTTTGAACTTGATCTAAGCTATCTGAAAAAGTTAACGCAGGTTGATTCAGCAAAAATGAATTGATTGCTTCGATGTTATTAGTTCGTTTAATATCCTGAGCAGCACCATTCAAATTAACAGCGAAGGAGCGACCTTTCTTTTTTAATTTTAGTAAATAAGACAAGCGAGTATTTATATTCCAATTACGATTATCATAATCATTTTCACTCCAGTTCGAATTTTCTAAGAGTTGTGTAACATTATATATACGGTTAGTTGAAATATTATTAAACAAACCATTACTTAAAGTGAAATTGGTTCTTAACGTAATAATTTGATTGGAGTCAATCTTACTTTTCAATTTAGTATTGATTCTATGATTATTATTTGTGGTTGTTTTGTTTTCTGTAGTTTCCGAAGGAAAGGTGTTTTCATCAAAGAAATTTTGTCGAAAAGCTTCTAGCTCTTCTCGTTTTTTTACACTATTAAAAAAGTAACTTCCCATGAATTCTGTCTTTTTAGAAATATCATAATTGAAGTTTAATCCACCTGAACCTGAATTGGTAAATCCGTAATTAGGTTGTCCTGTATCAAAAGGGATACTACCATTTTCGCCAAAATTAAATTGTCCATTTTGCCCTCCATTTTCCATCATAACATTTTGCAAACCACCTGAGAAAGTCAAATAATCATTAAATGAAAAACCTTGCTGATTGATATTATTCACACGACCCAAAAGAGAAAGTTGAGATTTTTTATTAAAACGATTTATATTCGCTTTACTTTCAAAACGGTTATCAGAACCATAACCAGCAGCAATATTTCCAAAATATCCTTTCTTTTTTCCATCCTTTAATTTCAGATTAATAGTCTTATTTTTTACGCCATCATCAATACCTGTAAACTCAGCTATCTCTGATTTTTTATCAAAAACTTGAACTTTGTCAATCGCATCAGCGGGGAGATTTTGACTGGCAATTGTAGGGTCATTTCCAAAAAACTCTTTTCCATCTACCATGATAGAATTGACTTCTTTGCCATGAGCTTTAATAGTTCCATCTTTTTTAATTTCAATTCCTGGTAGTTTTTTTAGTAAATCTTCAACAGCCGCATTAGGTTTCACTTTAAATGAACCTGCATTATATTCTACTGTATCTTTTTTTATTAAAATCGGAATTCGTTCTGCATTGACAGTTACGCCATTTAACATTTTGTCTTCAGGTTTTAAAACTAAAGTGCCTAGTTGTAACAATTCATTTACATTATTTAAATCAATTGGGTTGTAAATATTTTCGTAACCTAGATAAGAAGCTTGAAAAATATATTCGCCTCTTTTGATACCTTTTATTTTGAAATTTCCAGTTGCTGAAGTAATTGCAAAATACTCCATTGTAGAGTCTTGTGGATTGAGCAAAACTACCGTCGCACTAATTAAAGGCTCTTGAAGTGTATCAGAAAGAACACCTTGAATAGTTATATTTTGCGCAAAAGTAATTACTGCCAATTGAAGGAAAACCCCTAAACAAATGGTACGTAGTTTCATTGTTATAATTTTTGATTAAAAAAAAAAGAGAAGTAACCTGACCGTAGCACGATTTTCAATCGTGCTACGGTTAAGGGTGAAAAATATTTATAACAGCGTAATTTAATTTCGAATAATAATTCGAGTTCCGTTACCACTACCACTACCACTACCACCAAATTCCTTTTCTAATTCTTTTATTTTCTCATTTTGTATTTCTTTATATTCTTCCATCGTAACTTTTTTACCTTTTTTAGGGATTTTGATAGCATCTTTATCTAGCTTTTTTAATTCAATCGAAGTCGCCTCAATTAATATTTGTCCATCATTTTTATTTAACTTTAAAATCATTCCGGGTAAACCAGAAATACTTCCAGGGCCAGCAGCAATAGGAATTTGAGGAGTAAACCAAGCGATGTAATTATTAGTAGAATCTTGGAAAGTAGCTTTTGTACAGATGTGATTTAAGATAGTATCTTGCTCACTTGTCAGTTTCCATTTATATTTTTTGACCTCACCTTCTATCAAAAATTTCTTGCCCATGAAATCCTCTTTCTTAATAACGACACCATTTTCAATATTTGTAAATGTCTTGTTATCAGGTTTCTCAAAATTCATTTTGATTTGCATACCACTATCTTTTGAACCCATATTTAGATCTTCAGTTTCTTTGTTGTTTTTAGCAGATTCATACAGCGTTTCTTTGGAATTAAAAATCAAAGTCATATTGCTTGATTGAGAAGATGGAATTTGAGCAGCGAATTCTTCCATACCTTCTGGAAGATCTATTTGTAATGATACAGTTTCTTTAAATTGAATTATACCTTCTGTTTGAGCAACAATAAAAAGTGGGAAAAAAGCTAAAAGTATTACGACTAAATTTTTCATTATTTTTTCTTTTTGTTTGGAAATGATAAAATTATTTTAAAACAATTGCAATGCAAATATAGAATTTCGCTTATTTGGAACAAGTTAATCAACCTTTATTTAAAGTTAATTAAGGTTAATGAATCAGGTAATTGTCTTAGAAAGCTATTAATTTTGAACTATGAAAATGTGGAAACATAATAAACTTTCTTTTCTATTGATAATCGGTAGTTTACTGTTGTTATTGATATTTCAAATATTTTGGGTGAAAAATACATATGAAGGTGAAAAAGAAAATCTAAGAGAAAAGGCAGATTTGGTTTTTGAAGATGCTATAAGAAATATAGAGGATTCTATATTTAACAAACTATTCTTATTGGAAAAAATATTTTCTGATTCGGTTGTAATGGATAATTCTATTACTATAGTGAGAGATGATAAAGACGACCCATTTTTTCCTATAATTCAAAGCTCTAAATCTAAAAATGAGATAAATGTGAAGGTTGATATGCGAACCAATTTTAGTAAGAAGTCTCATGATAAAAGTTTTGGTTCTATTTCATTAATGATGTCAGGAGATTCGATTCAAGAGTATTCTAATAATTTTGATATGCTGGGAATCAATGGAAATAATATCGCCATTATAAAAAGTAAATTAGATGAGTTGATGATAAGTTCCGACTTACCTAAACCTTATGAATTGGTTTCCTTAAATGAAGATGAAATTCCAAACGAGGGTTTATATTCTAATTCTCATACAGATATTTTGAGCAAAAAATCCTACGTAATTTTTTTTCCAAATTATCAAAAATACCTTTTTCAAAAAATATTACCACCACTTTTATTTTCAATACTTTTATTTGGAGCGATGCTCTTTTCGTTTTTTATAGTTTGGCAAAGTTTAGAAAAACAAAGACGACTAACTGAATTAAAAAATGATTTCATCAGCAATATTACACATGAATTAAAAACACCAATTACAACTGTTGGAGTTGCATTGGAAGCATTGAGTAGTTTTGATGCTTTGCAAAATCCTCAACGAACAGAAGAATATCTAGATATTTCCAAACATGAATTACAACGACTTTCGATACTTGTTGATAAGGTATTAAAGATGTCTTTGTTTGAGAAGAAAGAGCCTGAATTGAAGTTGGAAATATTTGATATGCAAACTCTTATTGAAGATGTATTGCGTTCCATGAAATTACAATTTGAGAAAATTTCTGCTGACGTAAATTTTGATTTTAAAGGTTCGAATTTTTCAATTAAAGGAGATAAAATTCACTTGACCAATGTAGTTTATAATCTCATAGATAATGCTATGAAATATAGCGAAGAAAATCCTCAGATAAACCTAATGTTACTGCAATCTGATAATCAACTTCAACTGACTATTCAAGATAAAGGAATTGGTATTGAAAGCGATTTTAAGAATAAGATATTTGAAAAATTCTTTAGAGTTCCACAAGGCAATCAGCATGATGTTAAAGGTTATGGATTAGGATTAAGTTATGTCGCTAGCGTTATCAAAAAACATCAAGGCGAAATTGATGTTGATAGTCAAATTAATCAAGGAACTACTTTTACAGTATCAATACCAATGAATTATGAATAAGGTGAAAATATTATATGTAGAAGACGAACCTTATTTAGGTAAGATAACGCCATCGCTTGATTTTATTGACATTTAGAATTATTATGCAAAAATACAGTTCTAAAAAAGCAAAAGCGTAAAGTTA
>JALZVK010000340.1 GCA_023301005.1 Saprospiraceae bacterium
TACTCACTACCCGTTGGGGTAGCTCCGTTTTTTATACCTCGATTAAACAAAAAAATAGCCTCGGTCAAAATACCTGATTACTTTTGTCCAAGTACTTAATCGTAAATCCTTTTCACTTTTCTAATATACTACAAAACAATGCTCTTACATCTTTCGATGTAAGAGCATTGTTATTTATATTTTAAATTTTAAAAAAATAAAAGATTTGATTTATCAAATCATCTTATCTCTTAAAAACTTATTCAGCATTTTTCCCAATACAATTCAGATCTTCAAATGCTGTTTTCAATCTAGTTACAAAAGCATCTTCTCCAGCTCTTAACCATTTCCGAGGATCATAAGATTTTTTATTAGGCTTATCATCTCCATCAGGATTACCGATTTGAGTTTGCATATAATCTTTTTTGCCTTCGTAGTAATCTCTCACACCAGTCCAGTAAGCCCATTGCATATCAGTATCAATATTCATTTTGATAGCACCATATCCAATTGCTTCTCGAATATCTTTTTGACTAGAACCACTACCACCATGAAAGACAAAATTGATTGGATTATCCCCAGTTTTAAATTTCTCTTTTACATGATCTTGAGAGTTTTTCAAAATGATTGGACGTAACTCAACATTACCAGGTTTGTACACTCCATGTACATTTCCAAAAGCTGCGGCAACTGTAAAACGATTACTAACTGCACTTAACTTTTCATAAGCATAAGCAACCTCTTCAGGTTGAGTATATAATTTAGAAGAATCTACATCTGTATTATCCACTCCATCTTCTTCTCCACCAGTTACTCCTAACTCTATTTCTAAAGTCATTCCTAACTTATCCATACGTTTTAAGTATTCCACACAAATCTCAATATTCTCTTCAATAGGTTCTTCCGACAAATCCAACATGTGAGAACTATATAAAGGATAACCTCGTTCCGCATGAAAACGCTCACCTGCTGCCAACAATCCATCTACCCAAGGCAATAATTTTTTAGCACAATGGTCTGTATGTAAAACTACTGTTACACCATAAGCCTTAGCCATAGCATGCACATGAGCTGCACCTGAAACACCACCGTAAATTGCAGCTTTTTGATTTTCGTTAGACAATCCTTTTCCAGCGAAAAAATTTGCTCCACCATTTGAGAATTGAACAATCACAGGAGAGTTTAAATCTCTAGCAGTTTCTAACACTCCATTTACGGAGTTGGTACCTACTACATTTACAGCAGGAATAGCAAAATTATTTTCGTTAGCGTAGTTAAACAAATCTGTTACTTCATCGCCATGAAGTACACCTGCTCTGAATTTTGTTGACATGTTGTTTTTGATTTTAAATTAAAAAAGTTCTTTTCCAAGGGAAAAGAACTTTTAATATATTTTGTTAGTTAGACAATTCCCTTTTCTCCTAAATATCTTTCCGCATCCAAAGCTGCCATACATCCTGTACCTGCTGCAGTAACTGCTTGCCGATATACATGATCTTGAGCATCTCCACTTGCAAATACTCCTGGAACATTTGTAGTAGAACGATCAGGATTCGTGATGATATAACCAGTCTCATCTGTCTTTAAAAATTCTTTAAAGATGTCAGTATTTGGCTTATGCCCAATAGCAACAAAAAATCCAGTTACATCTAATACTTGAGTATCTCCCGTTTTATTATTTTTCACTTTGATACCTTCCACTTGCGATTCTCCTATAATTTCATCCGCCTCAGTATTCCAATGAATAGTGATATTAGATGCATGTTTTACTCGCTCTTGCATAATTTTAGAAGCTCTCATTTCATCTCTTCTAACTAGCATGTGAACTTCTTCACATAATTTAGAAAGATAATGCGCTTCTTCCGCAGCTGTATCTCCAGCTCCTACCACCACCACTTTTTGACCTTTATAGAAAAAGCCATCACAAACTGCACATGCAGAAACTCCACCACCATTACGAGCAAATTCATCTTCTTTAGGTAAGCCTAACCATTTGGCACTTGCTCCTGTAGAAATGATAACTGTATCTGCATGAATCTCACTACCATCGTCCACCCATACTTTATGTACTGGTCCTGCAAAATCAACCTTAGTAATCATTGACATTCTAATATCAGTTCCAAATCGCTCTGCTTGCTTTTTGAAGTCGTCCATCATTTGAGGTCCCATAATTCCTTCTGGGTAACCTGGATAATTTTCAACGTCAGTAGTAATCATTAATTGACCTCCGATTTCTGGTCCAGTATATAATACTGGTTTCATATTAGCTCTTGCTGCGTAAACTGCCGCAGTATAACCCGCTGGACCTGATCCAATGATCAAACATTTTACATGTTCAATTCCATTTTCCATATTGATATGTATTTTTTTAAATTTAAAAATCAATTAAAGACATTACTATAAATGTAATATATCTCTAATTGTTTCGATTTTTGAAGTCTAATTTTCAGTCGCAAAAATAATAATATTTTTATCCTTTTTTAAAATTTATTTTATTCCTATTTTGCCGATAAAATTCTATGAAAAAGACATGGTTGATTTGTCGGTGGAGTTACTTTTTCATAACCATCAAGTCTTCTTAAATAAGAGTTTGTTTGATATTGTATATTTAAACTTTCAACATTGATTAGAAAACAACAATTTAATTATGGACAAATATATTGAGGAACTTTATCGAGGCTATCAAAAAAAAGCAGATTCGATTATTCTAAAAACACATAATAAGTTATTGGATGAAAAAGAAGTAGATACTCTGAGCGAGTACGAGTTAGTGAGTATCGATAATAAATTGAAAGCCATCAAAGAAGTAATAAAGGAAAGAAATTTAAAAGTCAAAAAACGTACTCCTAGAACTCAACAAACCAATTCCGAAGCTGATGCTGGTCATAATTTAAAATCTAATGAAGCTTTTCAAGATGGAGTAAAAGCATTTGTAATTGGGATCGCATGTTTTGCAATAAGCTTGGTATTGATGAGTTCCTTCGGAGGGAATAAGATATTTTTGATTGGAGTGCTTTTTGGAGCTTTTAAATTGATGCAAGGAATTATTACGATGGCAATAAGTTTCTATGTTAATTATAATAATAAAACTCGAAGGTAACTTATAACAATAAACTTACATTTTAATATAACTAATACTCTGTAACAGAAATTCTTTAACATTTTGGGCTATGTCTTTTTATCCAACTCATCGTCACGTACTCACCTTGATAGCTAAGGCTATCAGGTTCCGTGCGTTCCTCGATTTGAATAAAAAGACATAGCCCAAAATATCAAACAACTTTTGTTACAGAGTATTAACAATAACTTCTGAATCTGTAAATATGGTTCCGAGTATTCCACCCAATTTATAATTATCAAATCCTACAAAATATAATCCTTTAAACTCGCCCTCTCCTACTGCTTGTTTTGGAACTTCATATTTATCTAACAGTCCGTTTACATTTTCTAAAAAGTCTTCGACTTTAGCACGGTAACCTGTTGCTAAAATAACTGCATCAAAATCTTGTCGAGTTCCATCTTCAAAAATAACTCCTTGTGAATGGAATGCTTCAATATCTTTTTTGACTTTGATTTTACCATCTTTGATATGTTGAACTGTACCCAAATCAATAACGGGAGTCTTCCCCGTTTCTCTTAATTGGACTGCGGGATGTTTCGTAGAAATAGGAACTCCATATTTTGTCAAATCACCAATGATAACTTTTCTAATTTGAGTGCCTAACCAATCGCCAATTCCGAAAGGAATTTTAGCCAATTTCTTAGCGGTCAATTGTACAGGTCTTCCATTCACATCTCTCGGAACTAAGGTAATCGGACTTCGAACTGAAATTGTAACATCATTGTTATGTTCACTCAAATCCAATGCGATTTCTGCTCCTGTATTTCCCATTCCGACAACTAAGACTTTTTGATTTTTGAAAGGTTGTGCATTTTTATAATTTCTACTATGAATGATATTTCCTTTAAAATCATCTTGACCTTTCCACGTTGGGGCATTGGGAACTCTATTGGTTCCTGTTGCTATAATTACATTTTCTGCTAAATAAGATTCGTTGCTTTTTGTATTGACTTCCCAAGCTTCGCTTGTTTTTTTTATGGAAAAAACGGACTGATTGAATTGAGGTTTTATATCGAAATGCTTAGCGTAATTTTCAAGGTAAGTTACTAATTGTTCTCTCGAAACATAAGTTGGATAATCCTCTGGAAATGGTAAATGAGGTAAATGTGAAAGTTGCTTCACCGTATGTAATAACAAACGATCATAATGATTATGCCAACTCCAAGCAATTTTATCCGTTTGCTCCAACATAACAAAATCAAGATTCTGCTTACGCATTCTTCCTGCTACAGCAAGACCTGCTGGTCCTGCACCAATGATTAAGTTTTTTAATTTTTGAGTTGACATATTTTTAAATTAGACTTGTTACTTCCAAGTCGTTTTACCTTTTACTAAAGTTCGCTCTCCTTTTTTCATGATATGCAAAAATGATTTTTCATCGACTTGTTCTATAACTACATTTATTTCATCATCCAAATAACATTCCTCTTCGAATTGCATCTCGAGTTTTTCAATTTGATTATTTTTCAAAAACGCTGAAGGTAGCGCGTCGAGCATCCATCGGAAATAATAAAAATTGCTCAGGTGTTTATTAAAATCTAAATCATGAAAACCTACTTTAAATGTTCTTTGATAAGTCGGATTTTCAACTTTAAATTTAAGAGAAGATGGTCGAGGTAAATTTTCTATATCACTAGAAGGTTTTAATAACTCAGAAATCTCGGGAGGATACTTTGCCATTTTTCTAGTTTCCGTATCTAAGAGTAACCAAGTGGAACTTGCTTGAGCAACTACTTTTCCAGCAGTATCTAATACTTTAAAATCTCGATAGGTAAATATTCGATTCACTCCTGTCGGGTAAGTTGTAAGCACTAATTCTTCTCCCAAATCAGGTTGTCGAAAAAATTCAAAATATTGCTGAACGACTACCCAACCTAAATTTATTTTGGATAATTCTTTAGCGGATACACCTATTTTTAAAACATGCTGCATCGCTGATTCGTGCATTTTTAAAACTAGTGCTGGAATAGTAATTCGCTGAAACATATCAACGTCGTAACCATTTACTTTTCCTTCTTCGATGTGGATTAGTGGGTTTTCGATATTTTTTTATTTATAGATTATAATTTAGTGAAATTGAATTTATTCGGTTGACGGTCAACGGTTGTGCTTACTATTTTATTTAGAATAAATTCTAGTGATGGTTTCGCTTTGCTATGGTTTACTTATAGACTTCATGATTTTTCCTCTAAAGTTTTGATTTGTTGTATCATGATTTTTCGTTTAAGTACTTGGACATAAGTACTTAAATATGGTTGTGTGTTTTTTGTTTAAAATTAAAAAA
Organism: Saprospiraceae bacterium; assembly: GCA_023301005.1. Lineage (GTDB taxonomy): Bacteria > Bacteroidota > Bacteroidia > Chitinophagales > Saprospiraceae > CAJQQY01. The sequence goes on from JALZVK010000340.1 coordinate 5,385, forward strand.
ATTAAAACGAAAAACAAGTTTGTTTTTTCCAATAAAAAAAGCGTGAATTTTCAATTAAGAAAATCCACGCATTTTTATTTATAAAAATCGAAATTCAGAGAATTTCAAAATCAATTATTTACTAGTAAGCAGGAATGAATGCAACTCTTCTATTTCTTTCCCGACCTGTAGAAGTTGTATTATCTGCAACTGGACGAGCCTCTCCATATCCGATAGCAGATAATCTGCTTGAACTAATTCCTTTAGATACTAAGTAAGCCTTAACAGCATCTGCACGTTTCTGAGACAATGCTTGGTTACTTGCAGAACCTCCTTGAGAATCAGTATGACCTTCAATAGTTACTGTCATATTTGGATATTGATTCATTACTGTAACTACATTATCCATAATTGTATAAGAGCTAGAACGGAATCTATCTTGACTTGAACGGAAGTTAATTCCTTGTAAAGCACTTTCAAATACACTAGAAACAACAGCATCTCTAGTTCCTGTAGAAACTACAGTATGCTCGTGGCTACCATTGTTATCATGTGAATGCTCTTGTCCATTGTGAGAGTGAGTGTAAGCTCCAGTTCCTCTTGTATAATCAGAAGCAGTAGCAGTACCAGTTACAGCACTACCATTTGTATGAACATGCTCTCCTCCATTTGCATGAGAGTGAGTTACTCCATTGTGAGAGTGAGACATTGCTCCATTAGTTTGTACAGGTGTAACATCTCTTACAACTGGTACTGGTTCCATTTCTTCTTCAACTACAGCAGCGGCAGCAGCTTCCATAGCAGCTTTTTCAGCAGCTTCAGCCTCCATTTTCATTTTTGCTTCAGCAGCCATTTTTGCTTCCATTGCAGCTTTTTCAGCAGCCTCAGCTTTCATTTTTGCTTCTGCAGCCATTTGTGCTTGTTTAGCAGCTTCAGCAGCAGCCATATCTTCATCAGACATTGGACATCCTTTGTATTTTTTGATACCAGCGATATCAGGACACTTATCTTTAGAATCTTTGATACCGTCACCATCTCTGTCCATTACAATTTTCTTAGCAGATGGAGCAGCTTTGTTACAACCAAAATCATAAGTCAATTTCGCTAAAGCTCTACGACCGATTTTTGGCATATTAGGTAAATATCTGTACTCATTGTTAAATAAGTTAGTAGCAGATACATCAATTGCTAAACCATTATTGAATTTATATCCAACAGCAGCATCTACAAGATTTCTCTCTTCAGTATCACCTGTAAACTGTCCAGCACTTGCAAAGTAAGAATCATCATGTTGGAAAGAAACGCTACCTCTAAATCCAAACTCTGGAGTATAGTTAATTCCTGTACGGAATTTATTTTGAGGAATATTTAAGTAACTAGGAAGTTCAGGATCATTCTCTCCTTCAAATCCAACTACTTGTTGCATGAAAATATTATCAGAAACCCAAGAGTAGTTAAAGAATGCAGTGAAGTCATTAGTAAAGTAATATTCTAATCCTGCATCTAATCCTACGTAAGATCTTTCAGTAAAAGTTCTATATCCCGCAGCTAAGTGAGTTCCACCTGCTCCTGGTACTTCATTCGTAGGAGTTGTTGCATGGAATGGTAATAAACCTAATACTTGATTTAATGAAAGTCCAGTACTTGGATCAACAGTATTTAAGAATGCATCTCCACCTGCAGTATATCCACCAGCAACTAGAGGAGTAGTACCTGCTACGATTGCATCAATTTGAGCTTGTGGTAATCCAGCTGTTGCAAGACCCGCTGCTAAATTAGCTCCAAATTGAGCTCCAACTGCAGCACCTAAGTCACCTGGCAATGCGTCAGCTCCAGCATAAATATAAGCAGGCGAAATAGCTGTAAATTGAGAAAAGTTCTTTTGAGTATTTTGATATACATCAAATGTTACCCCTAATTTGTTTCCGATTAATCCTTTATATCCTACCTCAAAAGCATCAAGTGTTTCAATAGCAGAAATAGGAGCATCAGTTAAACCTAATGGAGAACCATCGAAGATGTTAAATCCTGGAGTAATAACTCCTGTGAATCCTAATTGATTTGGATCTATACCATCTAAAGCACCTTGAAAAATAGGAGCTAAAGGAGCAAGATTTGGATCATTCATAATACCAGCAATAATCTGTGTATTTACTGTAGCTGCAACTGCTCCATAAGGAACTGCAACAGGCAAACCTGGTGTTCCAACTGGAAGACTAGGAATAGCTGGGTTAAACCATTCAATCATTGGATTCTCAGGGAATGTTTGAGTCGTTTTATTTCCGTATAACCAAACATCAAATGAACCTGGAATAATAACTGAAAGTGGGAAATCAATATTTAACTGTAAGTTAGAGACAGTAGAATTTGCTCTATTATAAGATGCTCTAAATGTATGCTTAGGACTTGCCTTAAATACTAAAGCAGCTCTTGGAGCAACAGCACCTTCCTCAATATTACTAAAGTAATCATATCGACCTGCTAATACTAAATCTAATTTTTTTCCTAATTCAAATTTACTTTGTACGTATGCTCCAATTACTTCGTAATCGTCATCATCTTCATTTCTTCCGTAAACTAAATTTTCAGTATCCTGACCTGCAAATCTATAATCTACACCTGCAGTCCAATTAGAGTTTAATAATTTTTTTGCATCAAAATTATATTGTACTTGACCTTCTAATTGAGTACGTCCTACTGGAGTTCTATTACCTGTTTGGTATAAGAATGTAGGATTATCTTCACTACCTCCATCATTTATTACTCCGAATACTTGAGCAAATAAACCACCAGACTGCAATCTTGCTTGTCCCCAATACTCATTAGCTTGCGCTAAACCTTCTCCCTGCTCATTATAAAATACAGAACTAGCTGCATTAAATCCACCAGAAGTAACAATACTTAAATTATCTTTTGGTCTAAATTCTAAGGTTGCGTTGATACCCAAATTATGCCAGTCTTCTGACATTACATTTCCATCACCATCTGGATCAAGTTCTTCTTGTGTCAATAATACTGTAGGAGTTCCTGTAACATCAACAATGTTTCCACTTACAGCAGGTTGTACTATTTGAGTTTGGAATTTTGCAATTTGAAGAGCATCATCTGGATCATCTGGATCTAATGTAAACTCTTTTCCTTGACGGTATTGAGCATTTACTTTGAATCCAAATTTATCGCTTACTTTAGTTGCGTGACGTGCACCAATACCAAATGTAGATAATTCACCTCCCATCAATTCTACAGAAGTACATGGGTGATCAATTGGGCTTTTAGTGATAAAGTGTACAACTCCTTGAGTTACACCTGGACCATATAATGCAGATCCTGGACCTCTTACTACTTCGATTCTTTCCAAATCAAGGTTACTAATACCAGCTCCATCAGATTGGAATGTTCCAATACCAGGTCCAACTAAACTTCTATAATCCATAATAGGGAATACAGATGTTCCGAATAATCCAGCACCACCTCTCATTGAGATATTGATTCTGTTAGCTGATTGTTGTTGGATTTGTACACCAGGAGTACTAATTAAATTACGAGTTGCATCTGTTGAGTTTGCAGTACTCTGTAATTTTCGAGCAGTAATTACTGAAATTGAAGCAGGAGCTTCTTGTACTTTCTCTTTTCTTCTTGAAGCAGAGATTACAATTTCATCAGTAATTAATCCTTCTGATAGTGTTACGTTTACTGGTGCGCTAGAATTAACATCAATCTCTTGAGTGTTATAACCAGTATAAGAAAATACTAATGTCAATGGAAAACTTTCAGATGTAGTAAGAGTATAGTTTCCATCTATATCTGTTACATTTCCGTCAGATGTTCCTTTTACAATGACATTCGCTCCGATCAATGCCTCGCCACTATCATCCGTGATATTACCACGAATAGTAGTTTGTGCGAATGCAGAGCTTGCTCCCAAAAGCAACATTAGCATTAAAAAAGTTAATTGGTTAAACTTTCGTTTCATAATAAATAGTTGTTTAAAAGTTAAAATTTTATCTTTAATGAATTTAGATATTAAAACAATATAGAATGTAAAATCAGAAAAAAAATCTGATATACAGTCATATTCTTTGTTTTTTTTTAATTGGATAGGTAATTTTGATAGTATGTTACGGATGGGATTTTCTTGTAAAATTTTGATAGAAGTATTTTATTAAAATTTAAAAAACAAGAAAAAGCTATACAATTCTCTCTCTATTATCTGATTTTCAGGTTTTTAAATATTAAAATTTTTAAAATATAGAAAACCAAGCATATTTTTTTATGTTTTTTTGGGGTAAAAAAAAGATTTCTCACCATTAAGATCGTGCTAAAATTAAATAAAACTTATATATAATTGTAATTTTTTGTTTTTTTTTATAATCATTAATCTTAACGTAAATTATATCTTAGATTTCCTATTTTTTCAAAAAGCAGATTACCATTTTACCATTTAGAATTGTAAATATTTCAAATGGTGATAAAAATAATCCTTCGTCCTTTTAGTTTTCCTTAAATTTATCCTCATTAAGAGCTTGTTGGGGAATTAGATTTTGAGATAAAAATGTTCATTTTTTGATGAAATCTAATTTCCCAACAAGTTCTAATATATCTTTCGATAAATCGAAAGATTCTTTTTTTCCTAATCAAAAACAAAACAGAATGAGATTCTTTCTTCCTATTTTATTTGTGCTTTGCATTTTCTCTTGTGGAGAACAAGCACCTACATCTGATACCTCTACTATTCCTGAAAGTAAAACTGTTTCAGATGAAAACGGCTTTGTTTGGCAAACTGAAACTTTTGCAGATTTAGGAATATTACGTTACAAGATTCCTGGATTTGACCAACTTACAGTACAACAAAAAAAATTAGTTTATTACTTAACTCAAGCGGGACTCGCTGGTAGAGATATTATGTATGACCAAAATTACCGACACAACTTAACCATTCGAAGAGCTTTAGAAAAAATGGTTAAAACTTATGATGGAGATAAATCAACTAAGGCTTGGTATGATTTACATAGCTACGCTAAACGAGTTTGGTTTGCTAATGGAATTCATCATCATTATTCTATGGATAAGATTTTACCAAAATGCGATAAAGATTATTTTAGTGAAGTAGCCAAAGCTGTTGGAGTTGAATTATCAGATGAAGTAATGAAAGCTATTTTCGATCCTAATTTTGATAATAAAAAAGTAAACCTTGATGTATCAAAAGGTTTAGTAAAAGGTTCTGCTATTAATTTTTATGATCCTGACATTACTGAAGCGGAAGTTGATGCATACTATGGAGCACGAGCTGACAAATCTACAAAACCACTTTCTATTGGATTAAATACTAAAGTCATCAGAGGTAAGGATGGAAAATTGATGGAGAAGGTTTATCATCTAAATGGAATGTATGGTGCAGCCATAAAGGAAATAATTGGTTGGTTAGAAAAAGCTGCTGGTGTTGCTGAAAATAAAAAACAAGGTGATGCTATTCGTCTATTAATTGAATACTACAAAACTGGAGATCTCAAAACTTGGGATGATTATAATGTAGCTTGGACGGAAGCAACAGAAGGAGATATAGATTATATCAATAGTTTTATTGAAGTATATAATGATCCTAAAGGTTACAAAGGTTCTTATGAGAACATTGTAGAAATTAAAGATTTTGAAGCATCTGCTCAAATGAAAGTAATGGCTGATAATGTACAATGGTTTGAAGACAAAAGTACTATTGCGGAAAGTCATAAAAAACCAAATGTAGTTGGTGTGAGTTATAAAGTAGTTTCAGTTGCTGGTGAATCAGGCGACGCCTCCCCTGCTACTCCTATTGGAGTGAATCTTCCTAATGCCAATTGGATTAGAGCTAAACATGGTTCTAAGTCTGTTAGTTTGGGAAATATTATTTCGGCTTATGAAGAAGCATCAGGTCCTGGTATGCTTACAGAGTTTGCTCATGATAATGATGAAATAGAACGTATAAAAAAACATGGAGCACTTGGAGATAAATTGAGTACTGCTTTACATGAAGTTATCGGACATGCATCGGGTCAAATTAATCCTGGTGTAGGAACTCCAAAAGAGACTTTAAAAAGTTATGCATCTACTTTAGAAGAAGCACGTGCAGATATTGTTGCATTATACTATATCATGGATCAAAAAATAGTTGATTTGGGATTGATGGAATCATTGGAAGTTGGTAAGGCTGAATATGATGGCTATATTTCAAATGGTTTGATGAAGCAATTAACTAGAATTGAAATCGGTAAAGTTATCGAGGAATCTCATATGAGAAATCGTCAATTGATTTGTAAATGGGCTTTTGAAAGAGGTGAAAAAGATAATGTTATTGAAAAAGTAACTCGTGATGGAAAGACTTATTTTAACATCAATGACTACGAAAAATTAAGAGTTATTTTCGGTGAGTTGTTAACTGAATTGCAAAGGATTAAATCTGAAGGTGATTATGAAGCGGGTAAAGCTTTAGTAGAAAACTATGGCGTTCAAGTAGATGCCGCTATTCATAAAGAAGTTTTGGATAGATCTGCAAAATTGAAAATACCTCCTTATAAAGGATTTATTAATCCAATGTTAGTTCCTGTTGCTGATAGTGATGGAAATATAACTGATATAAAAGTACAGTATCCTAATAATTTTACGGAACAGATGCTTTACTATGGAGAGACATTTTCTTTCTTACCTGATTATAATTAGGTGTTAAGTAGCTAGACAATAGAAACCGAGTTTTATAAGAATATCTTTTTCCGCTACCTGCCGGCAGGCAGGCAGGTTTTCCTTTAAAAAATAATCCCATAACGCAGGGTATGTAATGATTTTTTAAAGAAAACTATCAAAAAAATCTTATCCTTATAAATACTCGGTTTCTTTTGTCTAACTACTT
>JALZVK010000341.1 GCA_023301005.1 Saprospiraceae bacterium
GCAAGTTTTGAAATTAGCTGCTCTATATGAAAAAGCTGATATTCAACAACTTTATAAAAGCACTAAAAAATCATCTGGCTCAGAAAGAAAATTATTACTTTACGATCGCAATAAAATCATGGCTGACCGAATTGCAAATATGATGGGAGAGCAAACAATTGTTTGTGCAATTGGTGCAGCGCATTTAGCAGGAAAAAAAGGAGTGCTAAGATTGCTTAAACAAAAAGGGCTTAAAATTAAGCCAATGTAAATTTATAGTAAATTTTCATAGCACCGACTTTTAAGTCGGTGAGTAAGAAAGCAAAATTTGGCTTTAACCATACACGAAGTTTGATATAAGGCTAAAGCCGAATCTCTTTTGTTTTTTTCTCCACGTTAAAATGTGGAGCTATGATTTTGACAGAACTTGATTATGTAAGTTTATTGTTATAAATTTCAAAACACAAAACTTAACAATTGAAAATCACCATTCAAAAAGGAAAAAAGATTGCATTAATTTTCGGAGCTTCTGGCTTGGTAGGTGGATTTTGTCTAAAGGAATTATTGAAATCTCATAACTACGATAGAGTAATTAGTTTTGGACGAAAAGAACTTGATATTGAAAATGAAAAATTAGAGCAACATATTGTTGATTTTGAAAAAATAAAAGATTGGAAAGATTTAATTCAAGGACATGATCTATTCTGTTGTTTAGGTTCGACTATAAAGAAAGCAGGAAGCAAACCTGCATTTAGAAATATAGATTTTGAATATCCTAAGCGAATTGGAATAGCGGCATTGGAAAATAAAGTCAACCAATTTATTCTAGTTTCTGCAGTAGATGCGAATTCATCATCCAAAGTTTTTTATAACCAAGTCAAAGGAGAATTAGAAGATGTCATTCGATTAATGAAATTTTGGGGCGTACATATTTTACAACCTTCTATACTTCTAGGAGAACGAAATGAAAGTCGTCCGTTGGAAAGAGTGGGAATGATTTTAGGTCAAAGTATCAATACTATCTTTGGAGATTTATTAGGAAGATATCAACCTGTAAATGCTAAGGATGTCGCTAAGTCGATGTTGATTGCTGCTCAAAATTTGGAAGGTGGACTCCACGTATATAACTCTAGTCAATTGACAAGGCTAGGAAAAGATGAACGGAAATTGATTGAGTAAATATGGAATTGAAAAATGAAAATGAAAAGTTAAAAATTGTCGAACAGACTTTTTTTTAAAAAAATAAATTAAAACAAATGGATAAGAAAGTTGCTAAAAAAACAACCATCGAAATTAATGTAGGACTCAATGCGAATAATGTTCCTATCGAAGTAGAATGGAAATCTACGGATAATCCAAAAGGTAAAGAATCGCAAATGTCAAAAGCAATGTTGCTTTCTTTATTTGATAAAAAAGATAAGGAAACTTTGAAAATTGACCTTTGGACTTATGATATGCAAGTCATGGAAATGGATAGATTCTTTTACCAAACTTTAAGAGGATTGGCTGATACTTATTATAAGGCGACGCAAAATCAAGAGTTGGCGATGGAGATGCAAAAGTTTGTACAGTATTTTGGAGAGAAGACGGAAGTAATTCCTAAGCCTGAGTAGTAGAATGGTTGCTCTTCCGTTTATGGTTATATGGTTTCGCTTCGCTTATAGTTATTTTAAAAACAATAAAACAATAAGCGAAGCGAAACCATATAACAATGAATTCTATTTTAAAAAAGAAATCAAAACACCCGCCGCTACAGCCGAGCCAATTACTCCTGAAATATTACTCGCCATAGCATATTGTAAAATATGATTTTTCGGATCATGCTTCAATGAAATTTCATTAGCAACTCTCGATGCCATCGGAACTGCACTCAAACCTGTCGCACCAATTAAAGGATTGATTTTCTTTTTGGAAAATAGATTGTAAAATTTTACTGCAAATATTCCACCTGCTATCGAAATAGCAAATGCTAAAAATCCACCACCGACAATCATCAATGTTTCCGTATTTAAAAATGTCTTAGCAGTCATCGTCGCACCTACCGTTAAGCCTAGAAAAATAGTTGCTGTATTCATAATCGTTTCCGAAGCTGCTTTAAATAAGCGATTAGTATCAGTTCCGATTTCTTTAATCAAATTTCCAAATAACAACATACCTACAAGTGGAACGGACGAAGGAACTAATAGTGCTACAATTGTTCCTAGTACGATTGGAAAAATAATTTTCAGCGTTCTAATATTTTTGATTTTTATTTTATTAGGAAATAATTTTTCTTGCTCCTTCATATTGATTCCTAACTCTTTATCACTTACCAAAAATCGAACAACCAAAGGAATTATAACAGGAACTAATGCCATATATGAATAAGCAGCAATCGCAATTGGACCTAATAAATGATCCGCCAAAACGATGGCTGTATAAATTGCAGTAGGTCCATCAGCACCTCCGATGATTCCAAGTGCCGCAGCTTCTTGATTAGTAAATCCCATCATCACCGCTGAAATCATAACTGTAAAAATTCCAATTTGCGCAGCAGCTCCAAAAAATGCTAAACGTAAATTTCGAAGCATCGGACCGAAATCGGTCAATGCACCAACGCCCATAAAAATCAAGGGCGGCAACAAACCAGTTTTGATAAGCACATAATATAGCATATTCATAATACCATATTCTTTAGCGATTTTCAGAATGGTCATATCGGCAATTCCATTTTCGGGAGTAGAAGGAGTTACGCTCATCATACCTCCTGGGAAATTGGCGAGTAAGACTCCAAATGCAATTGGTACTAATAATAATGGTTCAAATCTTTTTCCTATTCCTAAATATAACAATACAATTGCAAGTGCCAACATCACCAAAGTCAAAGGCTCATTTATCAAAGCCCCGAACGCCGTCATCTCATATAATTTATGAAGAACTTCCATTTAATTTTCGTTTTGTTTTAAAACTCACTAATCACACAATTCTAAACATCACATCATCTTCTTCAATATCTTCTCCATGCTTAGCAACAATTTCAATGACCTTTCCAGATTTTTCAGCAGCAATCGCATTGATAACTTTCATAGATTCGATGTACGCAATCGTATCACCTTCTAATATATCATCACCTACTTTTACACCTCGTTCCGAGGAATCTTTTGTCAAATAAAATTTACCTTCCAACGGTGCTTCTAACTCTTGATAATTTCCATTTTGAGTAGTTGGCGTAGGAGCATTGTTAGCAGTTGGAGCAGCAGTTGCATTATTAGTGGAAGGTTGATTTTGAGGTTGATCATCATAAGAAATATTCACTTTGAATTTTTCGCCATCAATATCAACTGTTATGTTTTTAGATTGCGCAACTGCAGCGGATGTTGGTACTGCTGCAATTGTAGGAGTATTGTTAGCTCCCGTGGATTGGGACTTTTTAGCTTTTCTTTCTTCTAGGTCAGCAAGGAATTTTTCTTTTGCTTTACCAGATTTGTATTCTTTATATTGTGCTGGGTGCATCGCTAATTCAAATAACTCTTCATCATCTTCTCCATAGTCCCAACCATTTTTATCCATTTCTGCTGCAAAAATTTCCAACTCATCAGGATATAAATCTTGAGGCGTTCCAGTATAAGGTTCTCTTTTTTGATTAATCGCTAATGCTTGTAAATCTTCTCCAAGTGGTCCTAATAATTGACCTGATCGACCCATCAACATTCCCCAAGTATTTTCATCAACCATACTCCAACGAGCCTTTCCTTTTTCCATTTGGATCACATTCATCAACGCTACATTTTTTACATATTGACTGAATGGAGTAACTAATGGAGGATAACCCATTTGAGGCCAAACATATTCCACCTCGTTAAATAGTTTGATCAATAATTGCTCCTGAGTGATATCAGGTTTTCCATTTTTCCTCATCCACTTATTTAAGCTGCGAATATTTTTTTCTAAATCTGCCATCAAACTTCCCATCATTCCACCTGGTAATCCAGGTCCAATAAGTAAAGAATTCATTCGACGATTTTGAGGATTAATATAGTAACCTAAAAAGTCATCCATAAATTCTTGAGTCAATCTTCGCACTTCCATATAAGCATCCATGTTAATATCTTCTACATGGAAACCAGCATCTTTGAGCATCGCATGAATCGTCAATAAATCTGCATGACCAGTTCCCCATGAAAGCGGTTCCATTCCTACATCAATAATATCAGCACCATTTCGAGCAGCTTCTAATGAAGACGCTACCGAAAACCCTGGAGTAGAATGACCATGATATTGAACTAAAATATTAGGATGACGATCTTTAATTCCTTTGATAATTTTACCAACCGAAACAGGGCGACCAATTCCTGCCATGTCTTTGATACAGATTTCTTCCGCACCAATATCAATATATTGATCCGCTAAGTTGATATAATATTCAATCGTATGAAGTGGGGAAAATGTCAAACTCAAAGCTCCCTGCGCAATCATTCCACCTTCCTTGGCAAACTTAAATGAGTTCTCTAAATTTTGAGGATTATTTAAACCATCGAAAGATCGAGAGATGTCAGTTCCTTGTTTCTTTTTTAAAGCGAACATCATCTGACGAATGTCAGCAGAGACAGGACTCATTCTAATTCCATTCAATCCACGTTCTAACATTTGAGTTTGGATACCCGCATCGTTGAAAGGTTGAGTCCATTGCCGAACTGCTTTGTTGGGATTTTCGCCGTACAATAAATTGACTTGTTCGAATCCTCCACCATTAGTTTCTACTCTTGCAAAACATCCCATATCGACGATAGGTTGTGCTACTCTAACTAATTGGTCAACTCTAGGTACATACTTACCAGCCGACTGCCACATGTCTCGATAGACTAATGCGAGTTTAATAGATTTACTCATTTTATTTGGTTAAGTTTTTATAAGATTTTTAGAAACAAAAAGTAAGACTTAAGTCTTACTTCAGTTTTTATATTTTATAAATGTATTTGGTTAAATTTTTTCGATTTTTTCTACACGTCCTTGCCCATGTGTTATATGTTCAACAACACCTATGATGGCAGCTAACTTTTTCTTATTGTAAGAACTGGTAGAAATGGGTGATGTTGTAAGAGCATTGTTAGAATTTGCAATTTGACTCTTAGTGCTTTGATTAACTTTTTGAGGCGGTGCGAATCGGTTAGTGATTCTAATTAATAGTTGCCCCATAACTACAACAAGGGCAAGAATAGAAAAGACAGTAATCATACCTACTGCCATAATAATAAGCGATTCAGTTAGATTTTCATTCATAATAGTCTGTATCATCATTAGAGAAAGTGTAAATTTAACAAAAAGGGCGAAAAGACAAATCTATTTATAAATAAAAATATATCAAAATATTGTTTTGATAATTTATGTTTATTGAAATATAATGTTGCCTATCAAGTTGAGTTTACGAAGTGTTAAAAATTTTATATCAAAATAAATTTTTGAAAATCAACTACCTTTGAGGAAATTTGCTTTTACATTATTTTGCTTTATAAATATTCTGACATGATACAAAAGATAATAATTGGATTGTTTTTAAGTGTGATACCATTTTTAGTTTTTGGACAAAATGAAAAAATGGAATTGAAAAAAACTGAACTGGAAATGTCTAAGGAAGTTGCTAAAGTTATTAATCAATTATTTGATGGAATGCGCTTAGGAGATAGTTCGATGGTGAATTCTTGTTTTTATCATGAGGTGGAAATGTTGACTACATATACTGATAAGGAAGGAAACGCTCATTTGAAAAAAGGAAGTGTTCAAGACTTTCTCAAAGCAGTAGGCACTCCACATGATGAAGTTTGGGATGAAAAAATATTTGATATTGAGATCAGAATTGATGATAACTTAACTCAAGTTTGGGCGGAGTATTCTTTTTTCTTAGATGATAAATTTTCTCATTGTGGAGTGAATGCGTTTCATTTATTTAAGACGAATGATGGATGGAAGATTTTTCATTTGACGGATACGAGGAGGAGGGCAGGTTGTAATGAAGGAAAATAAATTCCTTATTGTTTTTCATCGCCCATAACTTTCAAAGCATTATTAGGTCGTAACTCTTTTTGATTAACAGGATTTTTATAAAAATTTAAAATTTTCATTTCATGTAAAAAGTCTTCTCCTGCAAGATTAGATTCGACAGGTAATGATGCAGGTAGAAAAATCCCATCATAATTTTTATAATCATTAAAGTAAGCTGCACCTCGAATAAAGTTAGTAATCTCTCGAATGGTGTATTCTAATTTTACAATACGTTTCGTTTCCTTATCCAACCAAATCAGATATTGGTCAATATCATTTTGAGGTTCCGTAGTATTCCAAGAAGCTAAAATTCCTTCACAGATTTTTCCATTGATTTCTTTTTCGCCCGCATAATTAAATGCGTTCGCATTTTGTATTCTCATTGGAAATTCGATAAAGTATTGGTAAGTCGGAAGCCAAAATGTAATGTCATTACTTTTCTTAAATCGAAAGCCTTTTTTTTGACTATCAATATAAGTTTTCCAAGATTGAATTCCCCATCTTGTACCTTCTCTTAATCCTGATAAAAACTCCAATCGACCATCATAAGTATTAGGAATATAAGTCAATGAAAATTGTACAGTATCTTCAGAAAAAGGATGACTCATCTGTCCTATAGGTCCAAAAAATGCATCTTCAAATTCGACTTCATAAGTCAATATATTTTTCCAATGCTCGATTCCATGAGCATTTGCCATTTCTTGTAACAATGCTTTTGCATGTTCTTCGTTGGAGGAATTTTTTGCCGTTTCAGTTCTTAAATCAGACGTTCCAAATGTAGCTAAGTACACTCCTGTCAATGTAAGTAAAATGCAAATACCACCAATTATTTTAGATAAGAATCTTATCATGTTTAATTTAATTATTGTTTATCCCATCGAGCTTTATAACCTCTAACATAATTTTTACCGCAGAGTTAAGAAAGAGTTTGGCGCAGAGTTACGCAGAGTCGTAATTTTATTTTAAATAAATATATTAGAATTTATTCTAATTAGAATTCTTTGAGCGACCGTACGACCGTCAACCGTCCCCCGTCAACCGAACAAACTATATCTTCTCTAAATTCTCTTTTGTTCTTTCATTTTTAATTTCGCCAGTATTCAAAGTGGTCATTGGTTCGAATAACATAATTTGAACTTCTTTATCTTCGGTACGAGGTCGATGTTCGATACCTTTAGGAACGATGATAATTTCACCTTCTTTAATCACTTCAGTTCTATCTCTAAAATCCATAAAGAGTGTGCCTTTGATGACCATAAATAATTCATCTTCCTCTTCGTGATGATGCCAAATGAAGTCGCCTTTTATTTTAGCGAGTTTGACATGTTGACCATTGAGTTCACCGATTATTTTTGGAGACCAATGTTCGTTGATGAGGTTGTATTTTTCTTGGAGGTTGATTGATTTATAATTTGACATTGCTGAGTCTATTGTTTAGTTTACCAACTGCTTTTTCTATAACTGATTTTGATTTGAATATCTGTTTTAAACTTCCATACGCTGAGTAAAACATATCATCTTTTAGCGATTCTATAATACCTTCACTGACATACCTTACTTGGAATCCTTGCCCATTATATCTATAAACTTCTCCGCTTGGATTTCCAGTTCCATACCTTACAATGTAGACATGTTGAGGAGGCGTTTCTAATTTGACTCTATTAAAATCAGCATCAAAAATATTAGTCAAATCATTTTTCAATACTTCATCAACATGTCTTGATTCAATAAATTGATAATCACAGAAAAAGTATTCTGATTGAAAACCAGCGATAATTTGTTTTCTAATATTATCAATTTCTTTTTCTTCTTTTTTGGCTAATTCATGTTGACCAAGTTCTTCTAAACGTTTAATTTTTTTATCACTATTAGGAAGGTTGACGAGTAAGAGACCTTCTTTCAATTGTTTGACATGAGTTTTGGACTTAAGAGGTGAAACATTCATTTGACCAAAAACGGAATAGCTAAATAGTAAAACTAGTGATGTAAGAAATATGTTTTTCATAAATTCTATTTTTAGTTCCTTCGGAACATTTTTGTTTTTAAAATAAAAATCAAAGTATACTTTGTAACACAAACGCTTTGATTTGATTTAACCTGCCAATTGAATCTGCCTGACGGCAGTCAGGATTAGCGATTACGTTTTAAATTTAAAATTAAAAAAACCGATGTAAAAATTCATTTTTACATCGGTTTTAGTTTTAAAGTAACGATAAAACAATAACTCTGTCATTTGGGCGGATTCTTTTGCCCTCATTTTTCCTTAAAAATCAGTCATAGTATCTACAATACTCCTTCTTTTTAAGAAAAACTGAGAACAAAATAATCTCCCCCAAAAGACTGACTTATTATTTTATCGTTACTAAGATTTTAAATAAAATTTATCTTCTTAACGCTACATCACCTTTATAAATTCTCTTAAAACCATCTTTAAATTCTATTTCTGCAAAATATACAAAGACTCCAGGATTCATTTTTTCACCTCTAAAGAATCCATCCCATCCTTTTGTAATATCATTAGCTTGGAAGTCTGTCAACTCAAATAATTCTTCTCCCCAACGATTATAGATTTTAAAGACATGTATTTTTTCTACATCATCGCCACCGTTGATAAAGAAGATGTCATTGAGTCCATCATCATTAGGTGAGAATACATTTGGAATATATACATTTCTATTCTTCTCTACAAAAATTGTAATATCGTCCGTCGCTTCACAACCATTAAAGTTAATTGCACTTGCCTCATAAGTTGTTGCAAAAGTAGGAGATACAATTGGATCTGGACAGTTGTCACAAGGAAGTGTTGCATCTTGTCTCCACCACAAACTATCGAAAGGCATACTTGTTTGTACATTGATTTGAGCTTCTTCTCCCAATTCGATTGTCATATTAGGCCCTAACTCAATTATAAACGGAGCAGGTTCAAAAATTGCCACCTCTGTCAAAAATTCACAACCCAAAGCATCTTTAACACTTAAAGTATATTCTCCATCACCTAAGAATCCGAAGTCAGTAATGTTTGAGAAATTTCCTCCATTGAAAGAAAAATCATAAGGTGCAGTTCCGCCTGTAACGTCAATGACTGAAATAGCCCCATCATTATCTCCATGACATGAAATAGGAGAGAGGTCAATTTCAATATTTGTAGGAACATTGTTATTTTCAGAAATGGTTATTGCATCTGTTGCAGTACATCCATTATCAGTATCGGTAACTATAAGTTCATAATTTCCTGGTTCATTAATCATTGGATTAATAGAAGTCGGATTAGAAATAGTACCACCAGTAGTTGAAGTCCAACTGTAAACATAATTTGGTCCAGTTGAAGAGTTACCTCCAATTTGAATATCATTAAAATCACAATCTAAAATCGCATCTGCTCCTGCATCTGCAACAGGGAAATTATTATCAGCTTGGACTATAACTTGATCTTCTTGCGAACATCCATTAGTTGTATTGGTAACAATGATAGTAAAAGTTCCAGCTTGAGCAACATCAATTGTCAATGAGTTAGAATTAGCAATTGGACTTCCACTTGGGTCTAACCATTGGTAAATAATATTTGTGCCTGTAGTTGAACCTGTTCCATCCAATGTAACAGAACCTGCTGCACATGTTAATTGATCAGCGGTTCCAGCTTCTGCTGCTGGTGGGTCAGTTGTTTCAATGACTTCGACAGTTGAGGTTGCATCACAACCATTGTCATTATTAGTTATTTCAAGAGAATAAATTCCTGATTGAGTAGCTTCGTAATTTTCATCAATTGCTCCAGTAATTATATTTCCATCTAAGAACCATTGGTAACTTAAATTAGTACCCATAGTTATTGAAGGAGATAATAATTGTGATGAAGTAATACAATCCAAAGCACTAACAGTATTAAGTGTAAATACTGGAGAATCAGTATTGGCATCTACTTCAACTGAAGCAGTAATTGATTCACAACCATTAATTGGATGGGTTACGATTAGAGTGTAAGTACCATTTGAAGTAACAACTGGATTTTGTAAATTCATATTAGTTGAATTTATTCCAGGTCCACTCCATGTATAAATTGCTCCAGCTATTGTACTTGAACCATTCAATGTGGCTTGTCCATTATTACAAGTCAATTGTTGATTCATTCCTGCATCCACATCTGGTTCATCAATATTTTGATCGACAATAATTGAAGAAATAGAAGAACAACCATTCGGTAATTCGATGGTCAATTCGTAAGTACCAGGTTCATTGATTGTAGGATTTGGAGTATCACTTCCATCGACAATATTTCCAGATTGAGCAACCCAAGAATAAATTAAGTTGATTCCACCTTGAGAATTACTCGCATCTAATTCTGTAGAAGTAGTGTTACAAGTAAGTAAGTCGGCAGTTGCTATTGTTGCTATCGGTGATTCTAATACCTCAACGGTAACCGTTTCCATATCATCAGAACATGCTCCAGTACCTGCTAAGAAATATTCAAAAGTATAAGTTCCTGGCAATTGCCCATCCGTATTAAATTCACCAGTCGTCGTATTAAATGCAATTCCCGTAGAAGCATTGTTAGAAGTTTCCGTCCAGACTCCATTCGCATCCGCTCCTGTTAATTCATTTGACAAATTAATAATAGTTGCATCAACAGCACAAAGTGATGATGGTGTATTGGCAACTCCTGCATTGACTGGATTATTTTCAGTTATGGAAATTGAAGTTTCTCCAGTACATCCACTTGCATCAGAAACTGTAACAGTATAAGTTCCAGGAACTGTTGTGGAAAGAGTTTGACCATTTGAATTATCAGACCACATATAAGTATCAAATCCTGCACCTGCATCTAAGTTGGCAGATGTTCCAGTACAGAAATTAGTATCACCTGAAATGACAGGTTGTAAAACTGTACTCTGCATCACTTGCAATGAAGCAACACCTGTACAGCCATTATCATCTGTTACTGTTACTGAAAATATTCCATCGGTATCTACTTCTAATGTTGAGTTAGTAGATTGATCTGACCAAACATAACTAGTGAAATTTCCAGCATCTAATGTTGAAGAAAACCCTATACAGAATGTTGATGAACCTGCAATGGTTGGAGTAGGTGCAACATTTTCTGTTACTATAATAGAGTTAGTTCCAGTACAACCACTTACATCAGATACAGTAACAGTATAAGTTCCCGCAGTCGTTACTGAAATCATGGAAGTCGTTGTTATACCATCAGACCACATATAAGTATTGAAACCAGTTTCTGCTTCAATAAGTGTCGATTCGTTTGGACAGAAATTATCTGTACCACCAATAGTAGGAAGTAAAGAAACAGTTTCAGAAACCATCAATTCGGCAGTTGCAGTACATCCGTTGGCATCGGTTGCAGTAACGGTATAAGTTCCACTTTGAGTAACCGTTAGCATAGGATCAGTTGAATTATCTGACCAAACATAGTTAGTATAATTTCCTGTTGCATCTAAAATTGTAGAGTTGCCAGAACAGAAAGAAGACGCTCCTACGATGTCAGGTGTCGTTGGTGTATTTTCTGAAATCACAGTTTCAGCAGTTGACGTACATCCATTAGAATCAGTAATCGTAACGGTATAAGTACCTGATTGATTAACAGTAATGACTTGATCAGTCATTGTATTTGACCAAATATAACTATCAAAATTATCACCTGCATCTATCATCGTTTCTCCACCTGGACAAAATGAAGTTACTCCTGTAATAATAGTTGATGGAGCTGTTAATTGATCCACAACAACTTCATTAGTACCAGTACATCCGTTGGTATTTGTTACAGTTACGGTATAAGTTCCAGCTAAAGTAGTGGTAAGATTTGGATCGGTTGAAGTATCAGACCAAATATAACTATCATAAGTTCCACTCAATGAAAGTGTAGTAGGAGCATTAGGGCAAATTTCTAAATCACCTGAAATCATAGGTTGTGGATTTGAATTTTGACCTACAAAAAATGATTGCTCTCCTGTACATCCACCTGCATCTGTTACCGTTACGGTATAAGTTCCTTCTTGTAAAATATTTAAAGTTGCATCGGTAGAATTATCAGACCAGACGTATGAAGCAAATCCTAAATCGGCAGAAATAGTTGTCATACTTCCTTCACAGAAAATATTGTCACCTGTGATATTAGGATCAAGACTTGCTAATTCATCTACTTGAATTTCATTTGTACCAGTACATCCATTCGTATCTGTTACGGTTACGGTGTAAGTTCCACTTACAGTTACATTTAAAAGTTGAGTCGTCAATCCATTTGACCAAATATAATTAGTAAATCCAGTTCCAGCATCTAAGTCTGTATCTGAACCTGTACAAAATGAACTTGGACCTGTAATCGTTGGAGTAGGTGAAGTACCTGCATCTACAAATACAACTGCTGTACCTGTACATCCTGAAACATCAGAAACAGTTACGGTATAATCGCCACTTTGCATGACAGTTATTGTTTGGTTAGAAGTTCCATCTGACCACATATAAGTATCAAATCCTAAACCTGCATCTAAGTCTGTTGAACTATTTGGACAAAAAGAAAGATTACCTACGATAGTAGGATTAAGCGAAGTACTCTCTGTTATTGTAATTGATTCTTCTCCAGTACATCCTGCGTCATCAGTTACTGTTACTGTAAATGTTCCAGCAGTAGAAACCGATAAAGTTGATGCAGTCGAATTATCAGACCAAATAAAACTCGCCCAATTTCCACCAGCTGCTTCTAATGTTGTAGAAGTTCCTGTACAGAAAGAAGTAGAACCACTAATCTGTGGCATTGGAGTAGGAGATTCATTTACTGCAATTTGAGCAGTACCTGTACATCCTGTTATATCAGTTACTGTTACGGTAAATGTTCCACTTTCAGTAGCCGTAAGAGTATTGTTAGAAGTATTGTCTGACCATTGGTACATATCAAAAGTTCCATCAACAGTCAAAGTTGTAGAAGTTCCATCACAGAACTGGGTATCTCCTGAAATAGTAGGACTTAATTGTGAACTTACATTTATTACAAATTCATCAGTACCTGTACAGCCATTTGCATCTGTTACTGTTAAAGTATAAGTGCCCGCTTGACTAACTGATAAAGTAGTTCCAGTTGAATTATCAGACCATTGATAGTTGGTATAACTATTCATAGTTTCCAAAGTAGTAGATGTACCTGAACATAAAGAAGAAGCTCCAGTAATGTTAGGTGTAGGAGCTGCATTTTCATTGACCATAACTGAAGCTTGACTTGTACAGCCATTTGCATCAGTTGCAGTTACAGTAATATTTCCACTTTGATTGATGTCAGTTGTATTTGTCGTATTTCCATTTGACCAACTATAAGAAACGAAGTTTCCATCAGCCGTAAGAGTTGTATTTTCTCCTGTACAGAAATTTAAATCACCTAAAATATCAGGAGTAGCTACTTGATTTTCAGAAACGATTATTTCATTCGTACCAGTACATCCGTTGATGTCACTTACAGTTACTGTATAAGTTCCTGCACTTGAAACTGTAATATTTTGGCTTGTAGAATTTTCAGACCAAATATAAGAATCAAATGCGCCAGCATTTAAAGAAGCTGATTCACCTGCACAAAAACTATCATCACCTGTGATGACTGGAGTTGGAGCAACATTAGTATTTACCATAACTTCCGCTGAACCTGTACATCCAGTTGCATCAGTTACCGTAAGTGTATAAGTACCAGCTGCTGTAACTGTTAAGTCTTGACCATTTGAATTATCAGACCAAAGATAAGTTGCAAAACCAGAGTCACCTTCCAAAGTAGTAGAAGCTCCATCACATATAGTAGTCACTCCATTAATGGTAGGTTGTAATTGAGGAGTTACTGTTACAGTAACTTCATTAGTACCAGTACATCCGTTAGTATCTGTAACTGTTACAGTAAAAGTACCTTGTTGGGTAACTGAAATAGAATTTGTATTTGTATTGTTAGACCATTGATAATTGGTAAAAGAAGCATCAACTGAAAGTTGAGTTGAAGTATTAGGGCAAATAGAAGTTGCTCCAGAAATCATTGGATCTGGATTTAGATTTTGTGAAATCATCACAGAACTTTCACTTGTACATCCATTGGCATCAGTTACTGTTACACCTACATTTCCAGTTTGAGAAACAGTAGTCATTGAAGATGTACTACCATTTGACCAAGTGTAAGAAACGAAGTTTCCATCAGCCGTAAGTGTTGTTGATTCACCATTACAGAAGGCAAGGTCTCCATTTATTGCTGGGGGGACAACTGCATTTTCGTTAACTGTAATTTGATCAGTACCTGTACATCCGTTGGTGTCGGTTACTGTTACAGTATACGTTCCTTGTTGATTTACAGTAATAGAATTTCCGCTGGTATTATCAGACCATTGGTAAGAAGTGAAATTTCCTACACTTAATGGAACCGATTCTCCTGGGCAAAAACTAGTAACTCCATTTATAGATGGAGTAGGAGAAGGACTTAAATTTACAACAGACTCAGCAGTACCTGTACATCCACTTCCATCAGTTACTGTTACAGTATAAGTACCAGCAGTAGTAACAGTTATAGAATTTGTATTACCATTGTTAGACCATTGGTAATTATTAAAAGTCCCTTGAACAGTTAGCATCGTAGATGCTCCATCACAAATCGAATTACCTCCTGAAATTGTAGGACTTAATGAGCTACTTTGAGTGATAGTTTGTTCTGCAGTTGCAGTACATCCACTCGCATCAGTTACAGTTACAGTATAAGTTCCAGCAGATGAAACTGAAATAGAACTTGTATTTCCACTATTAGACCAATTGTAATTAGTGAAAGCACCATTGGCAGTTAAGGTCGCAGTATTACCCGCACAAAAAGTAAGATCTCCTGTAATACTTGTTGTTGGAGAAGGGACTACTTGAATATCTATTTCGGTAGTTTCCGAGCAACCTGTAGCTCCATCTGTAAAAGTATAACTTACCATAAAAGTACCAGAAGCAGTAGGTGTGAAAACTCCACCTGGAGCATTACTACTCCAAATTCCACCAGAAGGACTAGCGGTTAGAGTTTGAGCATTTCCATTTTCACATAAATTTCCAACTGGAGTTACAGTTACAGTTGGAGGTGCTCCTATCGTAATACTTTCAGCCTCAGCTACCAAACATCCTGTCGGTGCTAAAAATGTATAAAGTATAATATGACTTCCTGAACCTAATGTACTTGGATCGATAACACCACCGGGAGCATTGCTACTCCAGTTACCTCCAGGAGGAGTAGCAGTTAAAGTAAAAGGAGCACTACTTGTACATAATGGAGGCGGAGCTTGAATATCTACAGCTGGCGCACTCTGAATTTCAATATCAATTGTAGTAACTGTTTCACATCCAAACTGTGAAAAAGTATAGGTTACAGGAATAAAACCAGTTGTAAAATTAGATGGTAGAAAAACACCAGCTGTTGCATTAGGTCCCCATGTTCCACCAGGAGGAGTAGCAACTAAAAAGACTGGATCACCAGTATTACATAATATTCCAGGATCTGTAATTGTCGCTACTGGTTCTGGAAAAACTGTTACTTGAACATCTGTCATATCAGAACAACCATTGGCATCTGTGAATGCATAACTAATAACTGTATTGCCAACTCCAAGATTTCCAGGTATCAATACACCACCTGGAGTATTAGGTCCCCAAGTTCCATCGGGAGGACTTGCATTTAAAAATATTGGATTTCCATTAGTACAAAGTTGTAATTGAAATGGATCTATTGTAACCGTTGGACTTGCATTAATAACAACATTAGTTGAAGTGGTACCCATACATCCATTGGCATCTGTAAAAGTATAATCGACAGTATAATTACCTGAGCCTAATGTTAAAGGATTAATAATTCCGTTCGGAGCATTTGGACTCCATACACCTCCTGGTGGTGATGCACTCAATGAAAATGATGTAGCATCATCACATACCGCTGCGGGTTGAGTAAGTGAAACTGTTGGTTCTGGAAAAACTGTAACAGAAACTATATCATCATCTATACAACCTCCGTCACTTACAGTAAGTGTAAAATCAAATGTCCCCGAAATTCCAGGAGGAATATTAACTGCTGGATTAGGAATACTTGTATTACTCAAAAATGCAGTCGACCCATTAGAACCTGTCCATGAATAAGTTTCGGAAGGAGAACCTCCTGTCGTAGATCCATTCAAAGTGATTCCTGCTTGACCTGCACAACCTGAACCTCCTGTTCCTGCATCAGCAATTAATCCACATGGAGGATCAGCATTACACTCCAAAAAACTAGCTCCTGTACCAGTCCATGTTAAATTAAAACCAATTCCACTACTAGAAAAATTATCAATTAATAAAAAATATCCTTGACCTGCTTCTATTGGAATCTCACTAACAAAACCATCACCATTTGCACCTTCAGATAGATCTGTAGTTCCATTTCCCAAACCAGTATCAGGGCAAAAAGTACAATTGGGAGAAGCATAAGAACATCTTATTGGTGCACCTAAATCTGTACAAGCGACATCAGGCCCAAATAATGCGAAATCATAATCTTGTCCTGCTCCACCTGTTGGTGAAATAGTTAATCCTAAACTTAATCCAACAGGAGCACCTGCTTCAATTTCAAAATAATACCAAGCACTCGAATTTTCATTAGTTTGTAAACAACCTGCACTATTGTTAGGACTTGCAAAATCATTTGCTCCTGGACCTTGAGGATTAAATGATATTTGTCCGTTATTACATACCACATCTGCCGCATCACAGTCGTTTATTTGACTAAACCCAATTATTGGTAGTAAAAAAATTAGTAGAATGTAAAGATTTCGCATTTGTATATTTTTAATAGTTTTTGGAAAAATGAGAGTAATAAGGTTAAATTAATAAATCAACATCAATAATTCAACTTTATAAATTATTGATTATCAGTTGTTTATAACGTTTCAATTTAGAATAGCTTTTAAAGGGAATAGATGAAAAGGTATGAGATGGTTAAGTATAGTTAAATTAAAAGTAAACTCTAATTTAAAGAAAGGTTATGTAATAATGATACTTATTTTAATAAATATGCTGTACCTAGAAATTATTTTTTTGAAAAAAATTAAGTCCTTAGTTTATTTTAAATAAATCTAAGTTCTTGTTCATATTTATTCATAAATTATTTCGAGTATATTTTTTTAATCTTCTAGGCAAAAAACGTATGCTAATCCTTAGGTTCGGTGTTCCGTTTTTAAACGAGATTAACGGCGAAGAATGAAAATAAGAAGTCGAAATAACTATGAAATAAATATGAACAAGAACTTATTACTGAAATTGTAAAATATCTTAAATGCCTATTTTAAAATCAATACTTTATAAACCTCCTTTTTATTTTAGAAGTGGTCATATTTCAACTATTTATCCTTCTCTATTTAGGAAGGTAAATCAAGTTACTTTTGAGCGAAAAAGATGGACAACTCCGGATGGTGATTTTCTAGATTTAGATTGGTCAAAAACTGGAAGTAAAAATTTAATTATTACACTTCATGGATTGGAAGGTTCTTCGGATAGTAATTATATAAAAGGTGTTATTCGGATTTTTAATGAAAATAAATGGGACGGAGTCGCAATGAATTTTAGAGGTTGTAGTGGCGAACCTAATCTTTCGCGAAGAGGTTATCATAGTGGTGAGACTACAGATTTGGATTTTGTATTAAATAAAGTTGTTAAGGAATATGATTATGAAAAAATTGTAATCATCGGATTTAGTTTAGGTGGGAATGTCGTGTTAAAATACGGAGGAGAAAAAGGTGAGCATCTTCATCCAAAAGTTAAAAATCTAATTGCAGTTTCCGTTCCTATTGATCTTGCAGGTTGTACTATTGAAATTGAAAAGAAGAAGAATTTTATTTATTTCAACCGATTTCTAGTTTCATTAAAAGAGAAATTTAAACTCAAACAACATCTATATCCTGATATAGATGCTCAAAAAGTTTTTGAAGCAAAAACCTTTAAAGATTTTGATGGACTTGTTACAGCTCCAATTCATGGATTTGAAAGTGCGGAAGACTATTGGCACAAAAGTTCGAGTTTGTTTTTTATTTCAAATATATCAATTCCTACACTTATTATAAATGCGCTTGATGATTCATTTTTAAATGAAAAAAGCTATCCTTATGAACTTGCTCATAACTATTCTAATATTCATTTGATTACTCCTAAATATGGCGGACATGTAGGATTTCCCCAATCTCATCCAAAAGGATATTATTGGTCAGAGGAAAGAATTATTGATTTTGTTGAAGGAAAGTTATAAATGCTTAATTATCAATTGATTAACACTTTTGAAGCTAAGTATATAATTACCAAACCATTTCCTTAAAACTTCGTTAAATCAACTTGATTTTACATCTAATTCACTACTTTTGTAGTTATATTGTATGTATCTGTTTAGCACGACTTAGTAACCGCCAACTTCAGTTGGCTGGTTGTTCTAAAATAGAGGATAGTCATTCTATTTAAACTTATTTGAACAACTACTTTGAGACAACCTGCCAACTGAAGTTGGCGGTTACTGAATAGTTACAGATTTATATTATATGAATTTTGAATAATTTTGAAGTTGAAGAATGGATAAAGACAATAGCAAAGAAAAGATTGAAATTCCTAAAAAAAGATCTTTAGGAATGAAATTACTGCGAGGAGCAATGTGGTTAATTGCTCTCTTTGTATTGTTGTTGGCTATTGTAACAATACTCTTCCGTATGGAGTCTTTTCAAAATTATGCAGTTCAAAAACTCACCGACAAACTCTCCAAAGATTTAGAAACCAAAGTAGAAATAAGTCATATTGATTTTGAAATTTTTGACAAACTTGTTTTAGATAGTTTTTATCTAGAAGATTTGCATGGCGATACTTTGTTGTTTAGTGAAAAGTTAGTTATTGATTTTGGTTCAAGTTTATTTTCATTAGCTAAAGGCAATCTTAAAGTTAATTCGTTGACTTTGCAAAATGCTAAATTGAATTTAGAGAAAAAAGAAGGAGAACGAAAAGATAACCTTAATCAAATATTAGCGAAACTATTCCCACCTAAAGATGAACCACCTAAGGAAGATGATAAAAAGAAAAAACCATTTTATTTAGAAGCTGATTTTTTGCATCTGGAAAATTTGACCTTTGAACAGAATGATGAGATTAGGGGCGAACTCGTTTATGTGTATGTTAATAAAGGAACAATTAAAGTTGATGAGATAGATTTAGAAAATAAAACAATTGTAGTTGAGTCTGCTTATTTTCAAAATTCAAAAGTTCAATTGGATTCTTATGAAAAGAAACCTCTTCCAATAGATACAACTGCTATAGCCGTAGAAGAAGTTGAAAGTGAAGGTGCAGATTCTTTATATAAACCTTTCCGTTTATTGATTCAAGATTTCGATTATGTAGATGGACAATATAGTATGCATAATTATCGAAAAGTTCCTGTTAAAAAAACACTAGCTGATGAATTAGACTTACATCACCTAGACTTATATAATGTAAATATTTCAGTTGATAGTTTCAAAATGGCTGACTTAGATTTTGCAGGTCAAATCAATAATATAAGCTGTCAAGATAGTAGTGGTTTTGTTTTGGAAAAATTAAGTTCGCCTGATGCGATTGTGACGGAACGACGATTGCAATTGAATGATGTAGAATTAGTTACTCCTTATAGCAATGTTCAGGACACTATTATTTTTAAATATAAAAACTATAAAAGCTTTAATAATTTCTTAGAAGAAGTTAATCTCGACTTGAGATTAGATAATTCAAAAGTTGCGATTAAAGATGTAATGGCTTTTGCTCGAAAATTAAAGACTAATAAGTTTTTTGTAAATAATTCTGAAGAGGTGATTCGATTGGATGGAATGATTAAAGGTCGAGCCAATAAATTGAGAGGAGAAAATTTAAAATTAGTGATTGGTAGAAATACAATCATTGAAGGAGATTTTAGTTCGAGAGATTTAGCGAACAAAGGAAACGAAAGTCTTAATCTAGAATTGAAAAGATTAAAGACTAATGTAAAAACATTACGTCAACTCATCCCTAATTTTAATCCGCCTACTAATTTTGATAAATTAGGAAACATTGACTTTAGTGGTCGATTCGATGGATTCTTTGTTGACTTTGTTGCTTATGGAGATCTGAAAACTGATTTGGGAAGTGCGAATCTAGATATGCGTTTGGATCTTAAGCAGGGGAAAGAAGATGCTAAATATTCAGGAGAGTTGAACCTATTGAATTTTGATTTGGCAACATGGTCTGGTAATGATCAAGTAGGAAATATTACAGTTACTTCCAAGATTTCGAATGGTATCGGAATTACAGGTTCAACCGCCAATGCTATAATAGATGCGAATGTAAATCAATTCACATTTAGAGATTATACTTATCATGATTTTAAAATGGATGGGCAATTAGATAGCAAATCATTTGATGGAGATTTCGTTATTCGGGATGAAAATATTGATTTGACATTTAATGGAATTATTGATTTTAGAGACTCGATTCCTGATTTTGATTTTAAGGTGAAAGTGAATACGTTGAACTTAGATGAATTGAATTTGGCTAAACATGATTTATCTATTTCGGGAGAAATGGATTTGAAAATTCGAGATATTAATATTTCCAATTTGACTGGTGATGCTTCATGTAGGAACATTGTTATGATTAAAAATGGAAATGAGAAATATCAAATTGATACACTTTCTTTTTTCTCTAATTTCCAAAATGGAAATAGAATATTCTCTGCTAAGTCAGAAATATTTGAAGGAGAAATTGTGGGACAATATGACATACAAGAAGTGCCTGATGCCTTCGTAT
>JALZVK010000342.1 GCA_023301005.1 Saprospiraceae bacterium
TATGAAATTAGATTTCAACAGCCTTTAGATCATGATAATCCAAAAGCAGGAACTTTTGAACATCGAATTTTTCTATCTCATGTAGATAAAAAGAAACCAATGCTTTTTGTTACGGAAGGTTACGCTGCTCGCCAGACGACTTACGAAATGGCTAAGATTTTAAATTCCAATCAAATCATAGTTGAGTATCGTTTTTATGGAGGTTCACGACCTAAAGAAATTAAATGGCAATATCTTACTAATGACCAAGCGATGGAAGACTTGCATCGCATCAAAAAGATTTTCAAAAAATTATATCGCAAAGAATGGGTGAGTACTGGAATCAGTAAAGGTGGTACGACAACTTTGATTTATAAAAGTAAATATCCAAAAGATGTTCGTGTAGCGATTCCTTATGTTGCGCCTTTGGCTTTTGCTCAAGAAGACACACGAACGGACGACCATCAAAAAAATACAGGAACGGAAGCATGTAGAAATAAAATTATTGCTTTCCAAAGAACAGCATTGAAACAACGAGAAGAGTTGATTCCTATGATTGAAAAATATGCAACAACGAATAGTCATACTTTTTCTTTAGGAGCTGAAGTGGTTTTGGAATATGCAGTTTTAGAGTTTCCTTTTTCGTTTTGGCAATGGGGAGCGAATTGTGATGATATTCCTGGGACAGATGCCTCTGCTCAAGAAGTATTTGATCATATCGAAAGTATTGTGAGTTGGAATTTTTATTCAGACCGAACTATAGATTATTTCCTGCCTGCCTTTTATCAGTTTATGACGGAACTGGGTTATTATGGTTTCCCAACTGAAAATGTAGAAGACTTATTAGTCGCTGTCAAAAATCCTACTAATCTTATCTTCGGACCTAAAAACGCAGACCTAACTTATAAGCCATACTTACAACCTGTAAATGATTTTTTAATGAAAAAAGGAAAACGGGTTTTGTATATCTATGGCGGTATGGATACGTGGACGGCCTGCGGAGTTATTCCTAATCCTAAAACGGATGCACTTAATATGACCTTAGCCGAAGGTTCGCATACAACTCGGATCAAAGATTTTTCAAAAAGTGATCAAGAGATAATTTATAAGAAATTGGATAAGTGGTTGAAGGCTGAGATTACGCCTTTGAAGAAGTGATTGTAATTGTATTGTTATAAGGTTTCGCTTCGCTTATTGTTTTTTAAATAAAAAATAAAACAATGAGCAAAGCGAAACCATTTAACAATCTATCAATTATAAATCGAATTTAATTCCTTGTGCTAAAGGAAGTTTGCTACTATAATTAATTGTATTTGTTTGTCGTCGCATATAAGCCTTCCAAGAATCAGAACCACTCTCACGACCTCCACCTGTTTCTTTTTCTCCTCCAAAAGCTCCACCGATTTCAGCTCCACTAGTTCCGATATTTACATTTGCGATACCGCAATCAGAACCTGCAGTAGAAAGGAATTGCTCAGCTTCTTTTACACTATCAGTCATGATAGCAGATGACAAACCTTGAGGTACACTATTTTGTATTGCAATAGCTTCGTCAAGTGTTTTGTATTTCATCAAATATAAAATCGGAGCAAATGTTTCATGCTGTACAATTTCAAAATGATTCTCAACTTCTGCAATTGCAGGTTTTACGTAACAACCACTTTTGTAAGCAGCACCTTTAAGTACACCTCCAGCGGCTACCATTTTTCCACCTTCCGCTTTGATTTTTTTCAACGTATCAGAATACATTTCTACCGCATCTTTGTCAATTAAAGGACCGACATGATTCTTTGCATTTAAAGGACTTCCGATTTTTAATTGCTTATAAGCTTTAGCAATTTTATTTTTCACTTCAGTATAAATGCTTTCATGAATAATTAATCTTCGAGTCGATGTACATCTTTGACCAGCAGTTCCGACTGCTCCAAAAACAGCACCTGTCAATACTAAATTCATATCCGCATTTGGAGAAATAATGATAGCATTGTTTCCACCCAATTCTAAAATCGTTCTACCTAATCGAGCAGCAACTTCTGCGTTGACAATTTTCCCCATACGAGTACTTCCTGTTGCAGAGATTAAAGGAATGCGAGTATCTTTAGTCATATACTCTCCCACTATGTAATCTCCATTGATGATACAAGAAACACCTTCAGGTACTTTGTTATCTTTTAATACTTTTTGAAAAATATTTTGACAGGCTACTCCACAAAGTGGAGTTTTCTCTGATGGCTTCCAAATACTAACATCTCCACAAACTAAAGCAATCATCGAATTCCATGACCATACTGCTACTGGAAAATTAAAAGCTGAGATAGTTCCAACAATTCCTAGCGGATGCCATTGCTCATACATTCTATGATTTGGTCGCTCCGAGTGCATACTCAATCCATATAATTGTCGAGACAATCCAACTGCAAAATCACAAATGTCAATCATCTCTTGAACTTCACCTAATCCTTCTTGAAGACTTTTTCCCATCTCGTAAGAAACCAATTTCCCAAGAGGATCTTTATACTTTCGAAGTGCTTCTCCATATTGTCTAACAATCTCCCCACGTTTTGGAGCAGGCATTGTTCGCCATGTTTTAAATGCTTTTTGAGAAGCTTTAACTACTCGCTCGTAATCACTTTTGGTAGTTACACTTACACTACCAATAAACTCACCATCAACTGGCGAATAAGATTCGATATATGTTTTGGAAGCGTAGGATTTTAACCCTGTACTTGTTCCGTTGTTTTTTTGCTTAAGACCAAGCTTTTTAAGAAAGTCTTTTTTCATCTTTTTAAATTTTGGAAAATTGGTTAGAAATAAATTGAGTGCAAAATTAAGATATTTTTCTTCTGAAAAAATTTTACGAAGAAGAATTAAAAAAGGTACGAAAGAGGAAAGACTGATTTAAGAATTTCGAAGCTTGACGACATAACTTTTTTACTTACTTCGTAAGTGTTTTTATTATTTTAAAATTTCAAATAATAAAAACTACACAGCTAAGCTTGAGCAACTTATTCTGCAAGGTGCTAAAATTAGTTCGTATTTTAATTTAAAAAAAAAACTTAGACACCTTACGGAGCAAGTAGCTAGCAAATCAAATTAAGCCAAACAACTATTCCTCAGGATACAATGCTCTTATCAATAAAGGAATCAATAACAAATCACCAACCAATGCACTAATCAAAGTTACACTAATCAACATTCCAATAACGACACTCGGAGGATGTATAGAAAATAGCAAAACCAAAAATCCAAAAAATAGAATCAAGGTAGTCAAACAAATTGCTTTTCCAGTTTCTAGAAATGTAATATGCAATGCCTCTTCTCTATTCTTTCCGTTCCGCCTCGATATTTGATATTTACTCAAAAAGTGAATCGTATCATCAACCGCAATTCCAAAAACAACTGCAAAAATAATAGAGACACCAGCCTCTAATTCAATTCCAAAAAATCCTAACAATGCTCCTGCTAAAAGTAAAGGCACTAAATTAGGTATCATCGAAATGATAAGCATTCGCCAATTTTGAAATAATATCGCCATCAATAAACTGACCATGATAACTGCTCCACCTAACCCTTGCAACAAACTCGTTCTTACGTACTCCGAATTTTTATCTAAAATCAAACCTGTTCCAGTTTGTTTAATTTGAATAATATCAGAATTGACATTAGCTGCAATCCAATCGTCTAAATCTCTAGATACATTTTTGATATTGCTTGCTCCGATGTCGAGCATATTCGTTGTGATTCTTGCTTTTTTGTTATCTCTACTTGTAAATATTTTAGTAGAATTTTGAGGGACTTTATCTGCGACTCGTTGATATTTTAAAAATTGAGCTTTTGTTTTTGGCATTTGGTAGGCACTTTTTTTATTGCCTTTATACATTTGATTGATACTTTTATAAACAGAAGTAATTGAAGCTGTGGAACGAAAATGAGGAATAGTTTTTATATGCTTTTCTATTTTATCCATTTCTTGAAGCACTTCAAAATCTGTTGCATTATAATCACCTTGAGCAAAAACGGCTAACTCTACAGGTCTGAATCCCGAGTAGTTTTTTTCAAAAAAAAGAAAATCCTCAGTCATCTTTGTTCTAAGAGGAAGATTACTTTCTATTTTATAATTAGTTGTGATCATACTGATGCCCCACAAGCATAACAATATAGTTACGGAAATTCCCATTGCGATTTTTCTACCATTATTTTTTGTGAAATGATAAGAACGATCCATCAGGTTATGCCAAAAGGCTTGCCCTTTTCCAAACTTCATTAGTTGCTTTGCATCATACATCGAAAGCAATGCCGTCGTAAAAAAGATAACGGTAACATAAGCCACGATTACTCCTAATGCAGCATTCCAACCAAACTCTTTGATAGGAATTACTTTACTTGTAGCCAATGCCGCAAATCCAATTGCCGTCGTAATTGAAGTCAATAAAGTCGCTAAACCAATTTCCTTTATAGTTACTTTAAGTGCATCTTTTTTATTTGCACCACTTCTCAATTCATCAATATACTTCGACATTATATGTACAACATCTGAAGTTCCCACGATGACCATGAGAACAGGATATAGCGCTGCCATTGCATTCATAGGTCTTCCCATCATACCGAGAATTCCAAAAAACAAAACCAATCCTATGCCTATAGAAGTTAAGGAAATAAAAATCCCAGGAAGTCTTCGGAAAATCCAAAACATGACAATCGCTACAAGGATAGCAGAAATGATTGTAGAAACTGTAATTTCACGTTGTTGCATTCGAGCCATCTCTTTAGTAAAGTTGGCAGTACCGAGGTAATGGTAATCATCGAAGTTATATTTCTCTATCAAACTATCTATTGCAGGCATCAAAACTTTAGACTCTTCTATGGAAACATTTGGAGTTGTTTTTAAAGAGACCACCATCGAAGTAGCATCTTCAGAAATCAAGGTATTTACAAATCGTTCATCTTCTAAAATTCTTTTTTTATCTCTTTCGTATCTTTCAGGTTGGTTAATATGAATCGCAGGAATTGAGGTAATAGCAAAAGGTGTTTTGAGAGGATATGATATTTTGGTTAAAGACATACTTTCTTCTACGAAAGGAAGTGAACGAGATTTCAGAGTAAAATCATGAACGTCTTCTAAAAATTTCTGCTCGAATATTCCATCTTTTTTTTCAACTGCCACTAATAAAAAATTAACATCAGTTTCAAAGTCTTTTATAAAGTCTTGAAAAAAGGCGAGGTCCTCATCCCCTTCGGGAAAGAATTGCTCGATGTAAAATTCAAATTTCAGATGGAAAGCGAAATAGCAACTTGCTATCGTGAGGAATGTGAAAATTAATAGTATGCTTCTTCGTAAAATTGGACTCATGTAAAAGTAGTTTCGTATTTTTCGGCCGTAAATCTAAACCAATAATTTTTTAATCGTTTCTTTTCAAAAAAAATTTAATTTTGTTTTATGAATACAACATTTAAACTACCGAAAGGTTTGGAATTTATGAGATCTGATTTTGCAAATACATTGCAATCTTTTGTAGAAATCATTCCTCGGACGGAAGCAAAAACGAAGTGGTGGGAAAGCAAAGTGGGCGGTCATCCTTATTTGCCAAAAGAAACGGAATATCCAAAAGATACAAATGGAAATGATTTAGCATTTTTAGCACAGATTAATTTTGAAGAAGTTCCGCCTCTTGATTCATTTCCAAAAAAAGGAATACTCCAATTTTATATTGGAGAAGGTGATATGTATGGTTTGGATTTAAAAAATCCGACTGAACAAAATCGCTTTCGTGTTTTATTTTTTGAAGAAATCATCGAAGATGAAAAACAATTGACGACTAATTTTTCTTTTGTAAAAAGATATTCCACTTTACCTTTTAATCCTAGAAAATCATTTCCAATTGATTTTCTTTTTTCTCAAGAAATTATTTCAACTGGAGATTATCGGTTTGATGAAAAATTCGAAAAGAAAATAATGGATAAAGCGGGAGAGGAAGTTGTTGAAGAATTTTATGAAATGGATATTTGGGCAAAACATAAAATGCATGGTTATCCATATTTCACTCAATATGATGTGCGAGATTCAGAAGACCCGATGATTTTATTATTCCAATTAGATTCAGATGATGGAATGGAAATTATGTGGGGCGATGTAGGTGTGTGTAATTTTTTTATTAGAAAAGAAGATTTAGAAAAGAAGGATTTTTCGAACGTTCTTTATAATTGGGATTGCACCTAAAGAGGCAAACGCAATATCCAAATGCCTGTATTTAGCTATATAAATGTATATGTATTTAGTTTGTCGAATACCTTAAATCTATTTTTGTAGGCGATTTATCATTTTAGATAAATTTCATATACACATGAGCACCTAATACACATAAAGGGATTGCTTTGCCGCGTTTGCACTACATATATATATTCAAATCTATTTTGTAAATTACCCAAAATTTCAACGAAACCAATACAATTATGATACTGAGCATCCTTTCAAATTTTTCCGACATTTCTTTTTTGAGTCGGTTTGTCATCGTAGCCATCGTAAGTGGATTTATTCCATTGACCGCAATAAGTTTCTTTTGGTTTATGCGGCAAAAGAAACAATTAGATTTTGAAAAGAGTATGCGGGAGATGGGCATCACCTCTAGTCGAAGAGTTAAAGACACTTACTCTATCGGAAATTATTTCTTTCCAGTTTTATTCGCATTTGTAATTTGTTTGTTAGCAAGTTTCTTTATTCTTTTTACTGAAAATTTTGCAGCAAATATAAAAGACAGTTTGCTTCTTGCAGGAGGCTCTTATGGATTAGAGGATAATGAAGCAATCATCAATCAAAGTATGGTTGTTATTGGATTTGCTTTTTTTGGATCATTCATTTGGTCTGCGCAAACGATTATTCGACGATTGATAAGTTATGATTTATCACCAAGTGTTTATTATAGTGCGGGAGTGAGAATCATGTTAGCATGTCTAGTTGCATTAGTATTTTCTTTTCTCCTTGGAGAAGGATCTTATTTTGAGTTAGATACTTCGATTGCAGTAATTGCATTTTTGACAGGAATGTTTCCGCAGAGGATTTTGAGTGCTATGATTAATTTTTATAAAGAATGGTTGAATCCTGATAAATTAAATACGGAAGATTTATCGCTTTATAAAATAGAAGGAATGAGTATGGCACACAAAGAAAGATTGCAAGAAATTGGAATTGATAATGCTCAAAATTTAGCGACTGCAAGTTTGACAAAATTATTAATAGAAACTCCTTACGGGGCACGACAGATTTTAGATTGGATTGGTCAAGCTAAATTAGTTTGCTATGCAAAATCTGACATTGATAAACTTCGAAGCGTAGGAATCCGTTCTATTTTTGATTTGAAAAAAGGTAATAAATCGAGAGTTGCTCTTCGAGAAATATCTGATGCAATTGGAATACAAACACCTCTACTGGAAATTATCGCTGAGCAAATAGAGTCCGATAAAGGAATTGATAGTTTGTATAAATTCCATACTAACGTAGACGATCCTAATAAAGATATTGCTTTTGGAGAGTTGAATGCTAAGGCGGAGTCGGATGCTGTTGGATAAGATTTTTAATTCTCCTAGATCAATTACCTATATCAAACCATTTAAAAAATATAAAATAAAAATCATCCATCTAGAATATCAATCAGTTGAACTTCAAGATAGCTTTCCAATTTGCGCAACATCTATCCACACTATAGTTGGTTTAAAGAAAAAAAAGAAATGACAAAAGAAAAAAACTACGAACGCCTAGAAAAAGCAATTGCACCTTACCGAGATATATTAGGTAAAGCTTCAGATACGGTTTTAGAACAAGAGATTTCATCTTACCCAATTTTTGTTTTACATAAAAAAGAAATGGAGTTAGGAATTCCTTTAAAAAATGAAATCAATACTCCAGGAGATTGGCTCGTCAATCTATCTACCTTAGAAGAATTTTCTACCAAGCAAATCATCGAAGCAAGTCGAGTTAATCGATTCACTCAAGTTTACAAAAATCCAGAGGAACATTTATGTCTTTTTGTGATAGATGAGTTTGGAGCAAATTTTGTATTCTTACCTCGTATCTAGTATTCTCTTATTGAATGCGAATTATTCAGATTCAGTTATTCAAGGGGCAATACTCCAAAAATCCATTTTTTTAATCCTTAATTATTTTATATTTTGGATAATAATTTTTCACAAACCGGCGCAAGTATATCGGAAGGTTCAATGACACAAGATGCCAAAATATTAGAGCAAATGCCTAATTTTGAACCACACAATAAGATTTTACTCATAGAGGATAATCCGGGTGACGCCCGCCTCGTAGAGATTTTATTAAGTGAATCCGATTTAGGAAATTGCAAAATCACCATCAAAGCAAACCTTGCTGATGGAATGGCTCTATTAGAAGAGTCCGATGATTTTGCAGCCATACTTCTAGATTTAACACTTCCAGATAGTCGTGGTTTTGAGACGCTCGAAACACTTCTTTCTAAATTTCCAGATAATAATGTAATCGTTCTTACAGGTCTTCAAGACAAAAGTCTTGGTATCAATTCTGTAAAAGCAGGTGCTCAAGATTTTTTAATCAAAGGCGCTTTTGATTCTGACCAATTATCAAAATCACTTCGATACTCTATAGAGCGAAGTATGGTTTTAAAGCGATTGGAGGAGACTCAAAGAATTGCAAATATTGGAAACTGGGAATATAATTCTACTACGGAAGAGTTTTTAGCATCAGGTCAAATTTATAGCATGTTTGATTTAAAACCTCGAAAGACAGTTTTAAATTATATCGATATTTTAAAAGAAAATCATCCTTTTAAAGAACTAAATGATATTCATCAAGAAGCTCTAGCTAACCTTGGAACTGATATTCGAAAAGATATTCGAATTGAAAAAAATGATGGTTCTGTCATTTATGTCTATGTACAATGTAAAGCTAGTATAACTGCTGAAAGTGCTATCATGGTCGTTGGTATCATGCAAGATATTACCGAACGAAAATCTTCAGAAGAAGCATTGGTACAAAGTCAGGCAAAGTATTTAGACATTTTTAATAAATCAAAAGACCCGATTTACATCTGTACTTTTGATGGAAAATGTGAAGTGTTCAATGAAGCTTTGGAAAGTCTTTTAGGATTTACTAAAGAAGAAATAGAACAAACTAATATTCATAATCTATTCCGTTTAGAAAAAGGAGTCGAAGATTTTTTTGCAGTTTTAAAAAGAAATAAAAATGTAAAAGATTTCGAAGTTACGATAGAAAGAAAAGATGGAGAGACTAGATATTGTTTGTTGAATGCTACGATGTTGGATTCTGAGACACCAAGTTATAATGGAGTAATCAGAGATATTACTGCTCGTAAGCAAGCAGAAACACTTCGTAAAGCAAGAGATTTAGCGCAGACTTCTGCAAAGATGAAAGAGAAATTTATTGCAAGTATCAGTCATGAGATGCGTACTCCAATGAATGCAATATTAGGAATGAGTAATTTGGTAATTCAAACAGATTTGGATCCTGAGCAAAGTAATTACATCAGTTCTATTAAGCAATCATCGGAATTACTATTAGGAATCATCAATGATATTCTTGAAATTTCTACGCTTGAAAATGGTAAGATAGCATTTGAAAATAAAGACTTTGACCTAGTACAATTATTAGACAATTTGGTCAATGTGATGAAATATAAAGTTGAAGAAAAAGCACTTCAACTCATAATTGATATTGATAAAAATGTACCTCAATATATCAAAGGAGATAAATTAAGGTTAAATCAAGTATTATATAATTTGGTAGGTAACGCTATCAAATTTACAGATAAAGGAAAAATACATGTTCGAATAGCAAATCTTTTTGATGATGATAGCGACAATGTATTTTTAAAATTTGAAGTAGAAGATACTGGAATTGGAATTCCTAAAGATAAAGTTGCAGCGGTATTTGATACATTTACGAGAGTCAGAACTAAAGATAGAATTTATGAAGGAACAGGTTTAGGACTTTCAATTGCCAAAAACTTAGTAGAGCAACAAGGTGGAAAAATTGATGCAACTAGTATTTATGGAGAAGGTTCAACTTTCTTTTTCGATTTAGTTTTTGATAGAGGATCTCAGAACGAAGCGAAAGCGCCAACTCCTGAATTAGATGATACGATACATTTAGATAGACCAGTTCGATTGCTTTTGGTTGAGGATAATAAACTAAACCAAATGGTAGCGAAAAAGACGCTACAAAAGAAATGGCCTGAAATGGATATTACAATTGCCGATAATGGTAAACTAGGTGTGGAAGCAGTTAAAGAGAAAAAATTTGATATTATTTTGATGGATATCCAAATGCCAATTATGGATGGATATGAAGCCACTCAATATATTAGAAAGAATATGCCGCCTGAAATTGCCAACATGCCAATCTTAGCAATGACCGCTCATGCGAACATTTCAAAAGACCATTCGTATCGTGAATATGGAATGGATGATTTTGTATTAAAACCATTTAAACCTGAGCAGCTTTTTGGTAAAATTGCTCAACATGTAAATAAAAGTAAGTAACCTATTTTTGAAAAATCTTTTGATGGAGCCTAATGGATTTTTCTTGAAAATCAAATTTTATAAAATGGAAGTAACAGCTTATAAGTTTATCAATTTAGATTACCTCGACATGATGTCAGATGGTGATTTAGACATGAAAAAAGTGATGTTAGATATGCTATTTGAAGAATTACCAATGGAAATTTCAAAAATGCGTCAACTCATCGATACTAATGATTGGAATGAATTAAAATCAGTTAGTCATAAAATGAAATCTACTTTATCATTTGTAGGTTGTGATCCTATGACTACCTCGAATACTGAAATAGAAGCGCTCTGCAAAACTGGCAACGATGCTGGAAAAATATCTACACTAATGGCTGTATTAGAAAACAACCTTGATGATGTAATGAGCGAATTAAAAATGGAATACGCTAAACTTTAATTTTTTTTATAAAAATAAGAGTTTTAAAAAATGCTCGTACCTAATTTTGGTGCGAGCATTTTTTTGTAATTATCTAAAAATATAGTTCCTTACCATTATGAAAAAATCTGTCCCATCTAAATTCAAATCTAAAGGAATTGATATTTTAAAAATATCAAAAGAAGTTGTCCAAGCATCTAATCCGATGTTGGTCATGAAAAACATTTCAAAAGAACAGATGGAAAAAGTGTTAGATTATCCTAACCTCATTCAAGCTTTACAATTTGCTTTTCAAGAACAATATATCGTTCCTCCCCGTCACCACCACAATTATAAAAATCCAAATGAAAAAAATGATTCTACACTTTTACTAATGCCTGCTTGGCAAGAAGGAAAATACATGGGCGTCAAAATCGTAACAGTCTCACCTAATAATAGCAAATATGATTTGCCGAGTATCTATGGAATTTATACTTTATTTGATGCAGTAAAAGGTTTTCCTTTAGCTCAACTTGATGCACCAACTTTAACCAACCAACGCACCGCAGCAACTTCCGCTTTAGCTTCTAGTTTTTTATCAAAGAAAAAAAGTAAAGTCTTATTGATGGTCGGTACTGGAAGTTTGGCTCCTGAATTAATTCAAGCTCATGCTTCAGTTCGTCCTATAAAAGAAATTTTTCTTTGGGGAAGGAACTTCAAAAAAGCAGAAGGTCTTTCTAAACGTTTAGCCAAAAAAGGATTTAATATTTCTCCAATAAAAAATATTGAAGAAGGAATCGAAAAAGCAGATATTATCTCTTGCGCTACACTCAGTCCTACGCCTTTGATTTTTGGAAAAAATTTAAAAGCAGGTCAACACTTAGATTTAGTTGGAGCGTACCAACCTGATATGCGAGAAGCAGATGATATTGCTATTCAAAAAAGTGCTGTGTTTGTAGATACTTATGATAGTGCAAAAGAAAGTGGTGATATTTTGATTCCTTTGGAAAATGGTATTTTAAAAGAAAAAGATATTCGAGCAGATTTATTTGAATTATGTCAAGGAAAGAAAAAGGGTAGAAAAAATAATTCTGAAATCACCATCTTCAAATCTGTCGGACATGCACTTGAAGATTTAGCTACCGCTAAATTGATTTATGAAAAATTCAACTCGTAACATTTACCTAATCCACTCCGTCCTTTATTTACAATAAAAAGAACATTATTAGATACTTGATGTTAACCTTTTATAAAATATTATTTTAAATATTGGCTGTCAACAATATTTAAAACAAGTATTCTTCATAATTCCACGCCTAAACAAAATTTTATTTAAAAAAAGATGCTTAAAATGAACTTTACAAGGTGATAAAGCATTCTACTAATTCATTCATCTAAAAAAAGTTAAATACTGTAGAACATTACTATTTTTTGCAACTAACAAATCTAACTTGGTGTCACTTATTAAATAAAAAAACTAAAATGAAAAATATTTTTTTAATAACCATATTTATCATCTCTATTCTAAATTCTAATTTTGCTCATAATGGAGAGACAACATGTTATGAAGATTGTAAAGAGGTAACTATTACAAATTTAGTGGGAGAGTGGGCATACACTAATTTTTCATATAGCATCGTAGATAACATTCATTACTGTGATGAATTAATTATTGCTAAAGATGCTTTTGTAAAATTCCACTTTGAAGAAAATGGAACTTACACTAAAAATTTTGGTAATGGTTCGGAAGAAACTATCGAAGTTGGCAAGTGGGATGTTATAGATGATACTACAAATTTAGTGTTGTATCCTGATGGAAATTCTACTGAGCAATTTATAAAAATTCTGAATGTCGAAAATGAAAAAGTCGCGCTAGAATTAAATATTGAATCAGCAGGATT
Source organism: Saprospiraceae bacterium (assembly GCA_023301005.1). Classification (GTDB taxonomy): domain Bacteria; phylum Bacteroidota; class Bacteroidia; order Chitinophagales; family Saprospiraceae; genus CAJQQY01. The sequence continues at coordinate 12,802 of JALZVK010000342.1, forward strand.
GGATGATTTATTTTGTACTAAAATAAACGTTTTGAATTTTAGCAAAAATATTTTGCCTTTGCACGATTCTGTAATTAGATAAAAAGAAACATAATATCCGATTTATATTTTTTGAACTGATTAACTGATTGTATGTTTAGACATGCAATCAGTTTTATTTTTCATCCAATTGAAGAGCCTCTTTCATTTTTTTATAAATATCTGTATTGTCGTAAATTCCATTAAACAATTCTGATTTTGGTCCATACGCAAAAACAGGAATCAAATCTGCAGTATGTCCATTCGAAGTAAAAGCAGGAACGATTTCTTCAACAGTAGATCCATTATTAATAGCAAATCCTCCACACTCATGATCTGCTGTAACTATCACTAAAGTCTCTTTATCTTTTTCTGCAAATTTTAATATTCGTCCTATTGTTTTATTAAAATCATCTAATTCTCTTACCATCATATCAGCATCATTTGCATGACCTCCCCAATCAATTTGCGAACCTTCTATCATAAGAAAGAATCCTTTCTCACTTCTCTTTCTTAAAAATTTTGCTCCGAGTGGAGAAATAAAAGGTAAATATTTTCTTCCTGATATAGCAGAAGGTGCATCATCATCAGCGGTAAAAAAAATAAATTTTCTCTTACTACTAATATTCATTTCAAAAATGTCCCGTTTAAAATAATCAGAAACATAATAGCCTTTTTCTTTTAATTCTTTATACAAGTTCCTCTCATCCGTTTTTCTTCTATCAAAATATTGTTTACCTCCTCCGACTAAAAGATCAACATCTGTATTCAAATAATTAAGAGCTATTTGTTCTTTAAATTGTCGATGCCTTACATGTGCCAGAAATGGTCCTGGCGTTCCATGTACAATTGATGACGTCGTTATCATACCTGTCGCCAAACCTTTTTCATTTGACAATTCTAAAATAGATTTGACTGGAAGAGTGTCCATATCTAAACCTATCGCATTATTATAAGTTTTCACCCCACATGCAATAGCAGTTGCACCTGCCGCAGAATCTGTAATTACATTATCACCTGAAAAAGTTTTTTGTAAACCAACTACAGGAAATCTTTCTAAAAATAATCCTTTAGGATTCAGATACATAGAAGCAGAAATTTGTGCAATTCCCATTCCATCACCAATCATTAAAATGATATTCTTTGGATGAGTTATTATTTCTACTTCTTTATTAGAGGCTTCTCCTCTGGAAGATATTGCTTCTTTATTTTTATTACCACAACTAGAAATAATGAAAATTAAGCTGATGAAAAACCACTTATTTAAATGCATATTTATTTTATTCAATGGGAGTATTTGAAGTTTATTAGATTAGTAGGGCATGATTAAAAGCAAAATAGAGAAAATATAATCATTCTTAAAAAAACTTTTAGTTTTTATACCTAAATTTGGAATTCTGTAAACCTATTCTAAATCAGAATTTTATAACCTGAAGCTAAATCAATGTTATTAAGAGGTCTCGCATATTTCTTTTCTGTCATCTTCCATCCTTTGCTAATAGTCACGTACATGTTACTAATCTTATTGTTAGTTGATCCATATTTATTTGGAACCAATAGTGTACAAGGAGGAATGCGAAATGTTTTGATGGTTTTCTTTTCGACATTTTTAATCCCAAGCATTTCAGTTTTGTTGATGAAAGCATTGAAATTAATTCCATCCTTAGAGTTACGAAATGCAGAAGATAGAATTGGTCCATTCATTGTAACTGCTGTATTTTATCTTTCCACTTTTTATTTGATGTATCGAAGTCCTAATATTCCAGTTGCATTTAAAGCTTGTTTTTTAGGAGCTGTGATCGGATTATTTATCGCATTTTTTATTACTCTTTTTTCAAAAATAAGTCTTCATGCCGTAGGTATGGGAGGTCTTTTAGGAATGATAATTGTTACCATATTTAGAGCTAATTTAGCTACCTTTCTTATCTATGCAGGTTCATTTGGAATGATAGAAATTAGTCTTTTTAGTTTATTAGCTGTAACAATTTTGCTATCTGGAATTGTTGGAACTTCTAGATTGTTATTAGATGCTCATGAGCCTAAGGATTTGTATGGAGGATTTTTAGTAGGCCTGGCAACTCAGTTTATTGCGCTTTCATTTTTGACCTAAGGAATGCGAAATAATATAAAGTATATTCGAAATTCAGGGATTTTTCACCTTTTAGTGATGAGTAAAATAGAATACATGAAAATTATTAGACATCTAATAATTCAAATTGTTATTTTCTTTAATGATAAACTCTATTCTACTTGCTTTACCCTTAGGAATTGTACAATAGACTTGTTACTGTTTAAGTGATATAAAAACCTTTGATTTTATTGCGTTTGTTAATCAAAACAGTTATCCCATAAGAGTATTGAACATTCGATATTTTACGTGTGTACTTTGTTAGCGGATTAAATTTCAACTTTCAAAAATATTTCAAAAAATCACAAAACAGTAAAAGGTTGATTATTAATCATGTTATCAAAGTAACAAGTCTAATTAATTAATAATTTCTTTGTAGGAAATGAAAACTTAAATAGCATTAATTTTTAATTAAAATAATACTCTTTTTAGGGTATTATTTTAATTAAAAACTTAAATAACAATATCTAACAATAAAAATATCTATTTTTGTTTTAATTATAAATTTATCCTTTCCAAAAGACAATCATTCTAATCTTCCTTAAATAGAATTTAATAACAACAATATTACTTATTTAAATGAGTGAGTGAGTAATATTAGTGTATTC
>JALZVK010000343.1 GCA_023301005.1 Saprospiraceae bacterium
ATACATTGCCGTTCTCTTTCGAAAACTTTCTGAAGCGATTAATTCAAAAATTGATTTTGGAAGAGGTTGTTTCATTTTTTATGTTTACTTGCATGGAACTTGTATATATACGCAACTCATGCACATATATCCATTATAAATTTTTAAAGTAAATACAATTTAAAAAACTGATAATCAGTTTTTTATAATTAAATATAAAAAAACATCAACCATTAACAGAAATCTCTCCACTCACATTCTCATCCTTAATCCCTAAAAACAATTCAATCTCTTGCTCAATAAACAACGCCTTATTTTTTGATTTCAATCCATCAATAATTCTTATATCATTTCCATCTTTTAAAATAGCTTGAACAGCGTAGGCATAAATATTTTGCCCATTGACTTGATGAGAAATATATTTTTTAGAATACAATTGTTCGAAATCTCGAACATCGTAATATTGATTTTTATTTAAAAAAGGAATAGTGATAGGGCGATGTTCAATTGCCAATTCGTAATCATCGACAGTAATATAGGTCGTATTCAAAAAGCGACTTAAGATATAAATCAAAAAACCGACGCCCACCAATAAATGAAAACTAATACCTATCAACATCTCCACACTTCCTGTCGCAATAGCAGATGCCGCTAACGGAATCAAAATTCCATTCCATAGCAATCCAAAAAAAACAAGAAAGGAACTTATCTTTTTCGCCTTTCGCCAATGATAAAAAATAGTCATCTCATCAGCGTATTCTTCTATCTCGATATTTTCAGGAAGAAAGACTTCCGAGCGACGACGCATAGGAGATTTGATGTTTTCTTCAAATGTAAATACATTGTTACAACTGCTACACTTCGCTAACGTTTTATCAATGTTGATATGTTCGGCGACGATATGATGATCGCATTTCGGACAATTAAGTTGAAATCCAACTTTAGGAAAAAGTGGACGATTCTTATGTTGAGGTTGATCGTATTCAGGCTCTTTATATTCCATGATTTAAATATAGGAATTTTTATAAACATGAATATCTTGGATATGAAAAAGAAGAGATTTTTAATTGAGAGATAAAATGATAGATGGTTGTATGGTTTCGCTTCGCTTATTGTTTTATTGTTTCGCTTCGCTTATGGTTATCGAATAATCTTGTTTAATATTTTTATTTAAAAACCATAGCGAAGCGAAACCATATAACAATAAGCGAAGCGAAACAATACATCAATTTTAATTACTCAAAAACTGATTAGAAAAATGTTGAATAATTTTAAAAGGTTCTTCCTTTCTGTCTTGGCTATAAATATAAATAAAAGGAAAATCTTGATGTTCCGTTTTCTTTAAAATTTCAAAAATTGGACTTAAAGAATTTTCTTTTTTTAGCAGTAAATTAAATGCATATTTCACTACAATATAACCTGCTTCTTTTAGAACTTCTTCCTTCTGCAAAAATTCATTCCAAAGTGTAATATCCCATTTTCCTAACTCTGATTCTTGAATAGATTTCTCATACCAGCAGTTTTCAAAAATAGTAATTTGTCCAGCTTTAGGAAGATGATTGATAAGCGGTTGGAAGTAAGTAGGAGCAGATTTCGAAATTGCTTTTTTCATATTTACAGTCCGAATATTTTGCTTATTAGAAGACCACTCTCGTATATTTTTGATAAATTTTTTAGAAGCATTACAAGGTTCACCTTCTATAATCAATAATACTTTTAGACCTTTCTTATTGATTCTTTTTTCTAATTTTTCCCAATCAAGCTTTGCTTGTTTTTTATCGTTTAAAGGTTTTGTTGTTTTTTTAGAAATAGTTTTATTGGAGTTTTTCATAACGTAAATAATTGATTGTTAATGAAATAAGTATTTTTTATTTTTTAATGCTAAAAAAATGCCAAGCTCTCATTTTTACAATTACTAAACCTCGAAGATTTAGTAATCGCTGAAATACTCTTTTTTTTAAATCAATTTCTTACTTTTAGATTCTTAACAAAAAAATTATGGAAGACTTTTTTTCAAACATATTAGTAGCAATACAAAGTTTACATTGGACGGAAGTAGGAGCGGTTATTTTTGGATTGATATATATCTTTTTGGTGGTTAAAGAAAATGTGTGGGGTTGGTTTTGGGGTATCTTAAGTTGTGGACTTTGGGCATGGGCGACTTATGCATTGTATAATCTTTATGTAGATGCAATTTTAAATATATTTTATGTCATCATGGGATTTGCAGGTATTTATCAATGGAAATTTGGAAGTAAAAATAAAGGTGAAATACCTATAACACAGATGACAGTTAACCAACATGTTATAGTTATGATTGCTGGTTTACTACTAACTTTTGTAATTGGATTTATTTTTGAAAAATTTACTGAAGCAGATAAAACGTATTTGGATTCTTTGACAACTTCCTTTGCAATTTTTGCCACATTTATGACTATTCAAAAGAAAATTGAAAATTGGCTTTATTGGATTGTAGTTGATTTGTTATATATCTATATCTATTGGATAACTGGAGCATTTTTATTTATGTTATTGTATGTGGTTTATTGCGTGATTGCTGTTAAGGGCTACTTCTCTTGGAAGAAAGATTTTGAGGGAACACATTTTAAAAAGAATGATAAAATTTTGGATGATATTTTTATTCCTAGTAATAGAGAAAAAAAATCCTGACAGATTACTCCAATTGGAATAAAACTGCCAGGACAAACAACCTATCACACGTTCTTTATTTATAAAAAATTAAAAATGAATATTATTTCTGACAGGTTATTGATTCATTATTAATCTTATAAAAAAGTCTTTGTGATAAAACACAACTTATTTATTTCTTGAATAGAGTTATTCAACTCTATGTAATTTTTTTAGAAAGGCAAGGGAACAATAAAGCGGTTAGTTATGGAAACTCTATCGGTCTTTGGGAAGATTTAAGAGTTCAAGTTTTAACCCCAGCGCAATTCATAGTTATCTATGAACAACGATTTTGGGATATTGCTCACCTTGCTTTTTCATGGCGCACTTACTATTGGATAAGTGCATGTTTCAATGTATGAGGGTTCATCTTTCTGAACCTCAAGGCAGTTTTGGGATGATAATGCGTGTAGTAATTAGTAAGTTTTTGGGACAGCCTCTCTGAGTAGTTGCTGTTCGTGATAATTGTGGATTCGGTCTAGCATTATCAATATATTTATGGTTAGAGAGAAGGAAATAAATAGTCTACCCACTTGAAGGATTCTTTTTCAATATGACTTCATAAAAAAAGGAGTTCATACTCAGGGTATGCACTAATTTTTTCATTTCCTCCTATCAAAAAATAACCTCTTCAATCGGGTAGATTATTTAATTCCTTCTCCCTTAAAAAAATTAAAATACGGCAAAGTGGTAGCTGTTTGTTGACTTCGTATTTTTGAGACCCATTCATTCATTCGCTCTTTCACAATTGGTTTTGTTCGTTGTCTTGAACAGTTTATAAACTACTTTGCCGAGAAAAAACCTAACTAAAACCCTATATTTTGAAGTGCGACATTTCGCACTATTGATTGTCAAATACGGAAGTGAGTAAATTTTTTGATAATGATAGATTGT
>JALZVK010000344.1 GCA_023301005.1 Saprospiraceae bacterium
TACTCACTACCCGTTGGGGTAGCTCCGTTTTTTGTGCCTCGATTAAACAAAAAAATAACCTCGGTCAAAATACCTGATTACTTATGTCCAAGTACTTAAAAAATACAATAACGACATTTTGTCGTTTTAGCTAGTAAGTCTTGTATTTAAAAAAAAGAAGAGTGATGATTATATACTATCACTCTTTTTTTTTGGTCTAGAAATTGATATTATAAATAAATTGAAGATAAGTTTATGTTCAAAACAATCTATTAATAATTTTGAAGATGAATATAAGGCATGTTGAAAAAGTCTTATCATCTCTTATTTTATTTCTTCAACATAGTATCAATATTCATTTTTAATGAAGGAAAAAAATCTATATATAATATCAATTCTACTATTGGTTATCAATCCTTTGTTTTCTCAAATACAAAATGATAAAGAATCTAATCTAGAAACCTTACCTGATTCTCTTGTATTCCAAAATTATATTGACAGTATTTCCAAATATGTTTACCGAGATTCTAGGAAGATTGAGGACTATGTATCGTTGTGTCAAACAATGATTACAAGTGGTAAAGAATTATCCAATGCTAATCGCCTTGATTTTGTGTTGAATAAAACTTACTATCAATATACTCTAGACAACACGTTGAAAGTCGTTGAAATAATTGAAACGAATAGAAGTATGTTAGAGTTAAAAGGAATTTCGTATAAACAAAAGAAAAATTTTAAATATTTAGATGGATATACTTCCATGGTTTTAGGAAATTTAGAAGATGCACAACTTTCCTTTTATCAACTTTTGGATGAATCTTTAGATCAAAAAGATTCCTCTACAATGTTCCAATCTTTATACTCATTAGGAGAAATTTATTTAAATCAAAAAGAATACGAAACAGCAGAAAAATATTTTTTGGATGCTTATGAAGTCATAAAAAAGACGACTAGAAGATCAAGTAGTAGAGTTCATGTATATTTAGAATTAGTCAATTTATATTTAGCAAAAAAAGATTTTGTAAAAGCACAAAACTATAATGAAATAGGAATCCATCTTTCAGATTCATTGATGATGCTTGATTTTAAATTTGATTTTTCATTGAATCAAGTTAATATATTAATTAAGAGAAATAAAATAATTGCTGCAAGAGGCGCTTACAATCGAGCTTTAACTTTTGCAAAAAAAATGGAAAATGTTTCCTATGAAATAAAATGTAAAGAAGCAAAAATTCTTTTATTGAGAGCTGAGAAAAACTATAATTCAGCTTTAGAAAATGCAGAAGAACTAATAGCTAAAGAAAAGAAAGGACAAAAAATATTACCTACCCTTTTAAGATATTATAAATCAGCTCATGAGTTAGCTGACAAAAATCAAAACCATGATAAGGCTTACGAATACCTTTTACAATTCAATACTATAAAGGATAGTCTTGCTCTAGAAGAACAACTCCAAAAAACAGAGTATGCAAAAGTGAAATTTGGAGTGGAGCAAAAAGAAAAAGAAAATACAATTCTTACTGCTCAAATTTTACAAAAGAAAACACAAAATCAGTTGCTTTATTCACTTGCATTTTTTTCGTTTCTACTCATCATTTTATTATTTGGAAATGTAATACAAAGAAGAAGTTATAATAGGAAATTAGAAAAAGATGTAAAAAATAGAACCATAGAACTTGAAAAATCTAATGTACAATTATCGAAATCCAATGAAGAGCTGAGTCAGTTTAGTCATATCTTATCTCATGATTTAAAAGAACCACTTCGTAGTATTGTAGGATTTAGTTCATTAGCTAAAAAAGAAGTAGGAGAAAATAAGCATCTTGCTGAATATCTTAGTTTTATCAATAGAAGTGGAAAACAATTAAATAAACTCATAAATGATGTTGCTATTTTTCACCAAGTGGGGAATGAATATAGAAACGATAATAAATTTGTAGATGTAAATGAAATGTTGAATTCTATTCTTGAATCTATTCGGACAGTTCTTATGGAAAAAAATGCAAGAGTAAAGTTTTCTAATCTTCCCACCATCTATGCCAATCGTTCATTGATATTTATTGTTTTTAAAAATCTAATTGAGAATGGAATTAAATATAACAATAGCAATACTCCTATAATTCATATCAAATACGAATTGAAGGATACTAAACATTCATTTACGTTTGAAGATAATGGAATAGGTATAGCCGCTGAATATCACGATAAAGTATTTGGAATGTTTAAGCGATTAAATGACCGTAGTACTTATGAAGGTTCAGGTCTTGGTCTTAATATCGTAAAAAAGATAATGGATAAAGTAAATGGAAATATTGGAATTCTCACATCTGAAGAAGGAAGAGGTAGTGTTTTTGAAGTTACCTTTGTTCTTGATGAAAATGAAGAGAATCATTTTTATAAAATGGATATTTCTAGTAGTAATTGATTTTTTTTTATTTAAAAACAAGTCTATTATAAAATGAAAAGAGTTTGCACTTTAATAAGTGCAAACTCTTTTTTATTTTAATTTTTAGTTAGTTAGAGATTTTTTAGTTATGAAATTGGTTTCTAAATATAGTTTAAAATGATGCAAGCATCATTTTTTTAGATTTCTTTTTTTGTATTTGATTAATTGACGTTTGAGGGTTGAAGTTGCGCTATCTATAGAAGCTTCAAAAGATTTATTTGATTCTTTTACATATAAAACACTTCCCGGAAGTGTAATTTTTACTTCAGCTATTTTGTCTTTTACTTGACCTGAATTTTCTAATTTTAGAACAACATCAGCGTCAATAATACGGTCAAAAAGCTGGTTGAGTTTACCTAGTTTTTTTTCAATGAACAGAATTAAATTTTTGTCAGCTGAAAAATGTAGTGACTGAGTGTGTACTTTCATAAGGATAGTAATTTTAATTGGTTAAAAAGTAGGTAATTCTTACAATACGAGGATTTTTTACATAGGCAGTAATATTTATGGTTATAAAATGTTGTTAACGGTACTAATCTAAGGGTTTAATTTTAAAAATAAAATATTCACCAAAGATTATGTGACTTAAAACGATACCATCAAAATTAAAATTTTATAATATGTTATTTTAACAAATGGCGATTTATTTTAATTTTAAATAAGGATTTGTAGTTATTTAGCCTTATTTTATACCAATTATTACGTTTTTAACAAATAAAAAAAGGGAAGGTTTAGTATTTGAAAAATTAAAAAAAATGTAACATTTTTTATTCAGATTTTTTCTTAGCCTTAGGATGAGCTTGTTGATACACTTTTTTAAGTTTTTCAATAGAATTGTGAGTATAGACTTGAGTGGCAGCTAGACTACTATGACCTAATAATTCCTTAATAGCATTGAGGTCAGCTCCATTGTCAGATAGGTGAGTTGCAAAAGAATGTCTTAAAACATGAGGACTTCTTTGCTCGACTGTAGTTACTTGGGAGAGATATTTTTTGACGAGGTTGTAAACTAATTTAGGATATAATTTTTTTCCTTTACCTGTAAGAAAGAGTGGGGCAGTAGCTCCCAATCCAAATTCATCTTCTCTTACTGAGATATAATTATTCAATCTATCGGCGAGTGGTTTTGCAAAAGGAATCAATCTTTCTTTATTTCCTTTTCCTAAAACTTTGATGTGTCGATTAAAAAAATCAATATGATTTGGAGTTAAATTAATCAATTCCGAGCGACGCATTCCTGTAGCATATAATAATTCCATGACCATTTCATCACGAACTGCGGAGTAACCTTCTCCAAAATTTATCTTTTCAAAAAGTTCGCTTAACTCAATAGCTTTCACCACTACAGGTAATCGCTTGCCTACTTTAGGAGCAATCACTTTGAGCATAGGATTGTCTTGGACTTGTTTTCTTTTTTTTAAAAATTTAAAATAAGTCTTAAGCGTGGAAAGTTTACGATTGATGGATCGAGGAGTGATTTTGTTTTGCATAAGTTCGACTACCCATGCCCTGATATGGAAATGCCTTACCTCCGAGATGGAAGTAAGGCTATATGTTTCTTTAGTATATGCAAAAAACTGATCTAGATCGTTTTTATATGCAACAACAGTATGCGATGAAAATCTTTTTTCTAATTCAAGGTATTTAATAAAGACGGTGTTGTCCATTCTAATTTTTATTTACTTTAACTTAAATTAGAAAAATACCTCTACAAAAGCAAAAGAAGAATTCCTAGCTACCGTAATTTTTTTGTTTGTAAGCTGCTTTCAACATCTCTGCTCTACGTCTAATTGAAGGCTTAACAAATTCTTTACGACGACGCAATTCTTTTAATGTACCTGTTTTAATAAATTTACGCTTGTAAACTTTAAGTGCTCTATCAATTGAATCGCTATCTTTAACATCAATAATTAACATAAATTATCTTTTTTATTAATTTTTTAAAATTGGACTGCAAAGATACATTGTTTTTCTAACAAAAGGAAGTAGTTTTTCGTAAAAATTAATAGATTTTAGAAAGCTATTAATAACAGCGAGTAGAGACTATTTTATGGAGAGAAAAGAGAGTGGATCAATTTTTACCTCTCTAATCTCTGTTCACTCTTTTCGCGTCTGATTAAAGTCGATGATTTAGTACCTATTTATCCAAATTCAACACCATGCAAAAAGGAAAGAAAAGTAAACATTTTATTAAAAATCCTTACTACGAAGGCGGTCTCAAAGCTTTACGGGCATTTATTTCCAAAAATAAAAAATATCCAGCGGAAGCTCTCAAAGAAAAAATCGAAGGTACAGTATATTTGAAATATACAATTAACTATAAAGGAAAAGTCATAGATACTAAAATTCAAAAAAGCCTTGGATATGGATGTGATGAGGAAGCGATTCGGGTAATTAAGCTTTTGGAATTTCAGGCACCTAAAAATAGAGGTATTAAAGTCAAGTTTTTTAAAAATATACAAATCCACTTTCGGCTCCCGAAAGAAAAAGAAAAAACTGTTTCTTCCACTCAAATAGCGTATACCGTTACACCTACCAAAAGGGAAAAGGATACTCCTAAAGAAAAAGGAGGAGGTAGTTATACGATTCAGATTAAATATTGAAGTCACTAGATAATGCTATTACTTTATGCATTCATAAAAACAATTTACCCGATTTTATTACGCTAATGTCTATTTTAAGACTACACAATACTACTCATACAGAATTCTCTGCTATATAATTTATGATGGATTGATAAATATTACTCATATTCGCAATTGTCAATTTGACAATTATTTAATAAAACATCGAATTATGAAAAAAATTTACTTTTCACTTTTGTTATTATTTACATTTACTAGTGTTTTTTCTCAAATAGAAGGAACATGGAAAATAGCTCCTACTGCAGAAGCATTAGCTGTAGGACCAACGCAAGGAGATTTTTCATGGTGGTCAAATAGTGCTGCTGATGTAACGACTAGAGCATGTCTTTTTGATGATGAGTTTGTTTTCAATGCTGATGGTACATTTGCTAATGTACAAGGTGGTAATACTTGGCTAGAGCCATGGCAAGGAGTAGATCCTGAGGCATGTGGTGCTGGAATAGCTCCGCATGATGGTTCAGTTGCTGCAACTTGGGCATACGATGCTGCTGCAGGAACATTAACCCTTACAGGACAAGGAGCACACTTAGGACTTGCAAAAGTTCATAATGGAGGAGAATTAACTACTCCAGGAGATGCGCCAGATGAAATTACATATATGGTAGCTCTTGATGGTAATACAATGACCATTGATATTGAGTTTGGTACTACTGGATTTTGGCATTTTGTTTTAGAGAAAGATGGAGTAGTTAATCCACCATCAGATCCTATAACAGGAACAATATGGAAAGTAGCACCTACTGCACTAGCATTAGCAGTTGGACCTGCACCTGGAGATTTCTCATGGTGGTCAAATTCTGCTGATGATGTAACTACTAGAGCTTGTTTCTTTGATGACCAATTTATCTTTAATGCTGATGGTACTTTCAGTAATGTACAAAATGGAGAAACTTGGTTAGAAGGATGGCAAGGAATGGATCCAGAAGGTTGTGGTGCTTCAGTTGCTCCACATGATGGATCTAATGCAGCAACTTGGGCTTATGATGATGCAGCAGGAACAATAACTCTTACAGGTGTTGGTGCGCATTTAGGACTTGCAAAAGTTCATAATGGAGGAGAATTAGCTAATCCAGCAGATGCACCAGATGCAATTACTTACCCAGTAGTTTTTAGTCCTGATGGAAATACAATGACTGTAGATATTGATTTTGGTGGAATTGGATTTTGGCATTTTGTATTTGAGAAGGAAGGAACTGTAGGTATCGAAGTTGTAAGAGAGCAACTTTTTACTTTCTACCCAAATCCAGCAACTACAACTATTCAAGTTAAATCTGATGTAGTAATTGATGAACTTATCATTCGTGATATTACAGGTAGAGCTTTGATTAGCAGAATTAATCCATCATCAAATGTAACTATTGATGTTTCAACTCTTACGAATGGATTATATATCATTGAAAGTAGATCTGGTAACAAATTATATGTAGATAAATTATCTATCCACTAATTTGAGATTTAGATTTTAAAAAAAATATAGACCCATAATTTCCGTAAGGAAATTATGGGTCTATTTATTTTATAAATTATATGTCTTATTTTAAATAAGAATTACAAAGAATGCTCTTTAATTTTCTTCTTAAGTTCCTCTTTTGAGATTACTCCGACATGTTTGTCTAAGACCTCTTCTCCTTTTATAAATAAAATAGTTGGAATACTTCGAATATTATATTTTATAGCAATATCTCTATTAGAATCTACATCTACTTTTCCAAAACCAGTTTTTCCAGCTTCCTCTTTAGCTACTTTTTTCATAACAGGTTTGACCATTCGACAAGGGCCGCACCATTCTGCCCAAAAATATACAACAGATAATTTTTCATTTTCTAAAACTGATTTTTTGAAATTACTTTCAGTCAATTCAAAAGGTACTCCTTGAGCAAGTGGATTGTCACTTGAAATATTTTGGGTAGAACCACAATTGGAAAGTAGGAAAATAGTTAGTGTGAAAAGTATTATTTTTTTCATAAATGGATGTTAAAAAGAACTTGTAAATGAATTGTTATAAAATTAGTAATAGTTTTAATTATTATAAGTTGTATTACAAAAACAATAATTATGCTACTTCTATATTTTAAGCTTCAATTTGATAGTTAGTCAGCCGATATTCATTAACACGCTTACTATCCACACATTTTTAATTTCCCAACAGAAAATCTTACTTTTATAAAAAAAAGTAAATGAGGTTATTTGTATTTTTTATTTCGATTTTTATTCATTCTTATAGTGCTTGGAGTCAAGTTAATTATGTGGATGTTGCATCGCAAGTCGGTATTGATCATCAGTACCTACAAGGTGCGCCAGGAGGTGGAGTGAACTTTGTAGATTTCGACGGAGATGGATGGGACGATATGACTTTGGCAACCGCCGCTGGCGATTCTATTTTTTTTTATAAAAATATAAATGGGACATTTCAAAAGATACCATCATTAGTTGCTCATACTGAAGAGTCGAAACATGTGCTTTGGGTAGATTACGACAATGACGAAGATTTAGATTTATATGTAACTACTTACGAAGGAACGAATCGTCTTTATAAAAACAAAGGCAATTTGGTAATGGAAGATGTTACGATTGATGCAGGTTTGCTTCAAGATTCTCTTCGACATTTTGGAGCAGCATGGGGTGATTATAATCGAGATGGTTGGTTAGATTTATATTACTCCGAAAGAAAAACTTTAACTTCAGGAACTACTAATAAAAATCGTCTTTTTAAAAATAATGCTGACGGTACATTTACAGAAACAACATTTACTGCGAATGCTGCCGATGAAAATAAATTACCTTTCTGTTCCGCTTTCTTTGATTATGATAATGACAAATGGCCTGACATTTATATCTCCAATGATAAATTCCCTCCTAATACACTTTTAAGAAATAATAGCGATGGTACTTTTATGGATGTAAGTACTCCGACTCAATCGGGTATCGTAATTAGTGCGATGTGTGTTACGGTTGGCGACTATGATAATGATGCTGATCAAGACTTATATATTACAAATATTGCTGACGGGAATGTATTGTTACAAAATGATAAAGTGTCAGGGATTAATTACTTTACTGATGTTAGCAGTACTGCAAATGTTGGTTTTTATGGAACAGCATGGGGCAGTAATTTCCTAGATGCGGATAACGATCAAAAATTAGATTTGTATGTAAGTGGAGCAGTAGTCGGGACGACTACGCCGTCTAGTACTTTTTATAAAAATGAAGGAAACGGAGTTTTCTCTCAAAATTTTACTGGCTTCCAAGGTGATACCGTACAGAGCTATTGCAATGCAGTTGGCGACTTTAATCAAGATGGATTTCCTGATATTATGGTTTCTAATTTTGCACCTTATCCTTCGCAGCTTTGGCAAAATGCAGGAGGCAATCATAACTTTTTAAAAATAAAATTAAAAGGAGTTTTAAGTAACCGACAAGGTGTCGGTTCTAAAATTGAAGTCTTTACAGGTAGCGAATATCAAATGCGATATACACATTGTGGCATTGGATATATGGGGCAAAATTCTACTACTGAAATAATAGGATTAGGAAATCATACCTTTGCTGATTCTATTAAAATCACTTGGCCTACTGGTCACGTAGATATATTGTTACAAGTCGATGAAAATCAAGTGCTAGAAGTTGTGGAAGGAAGTACAACCAGCGGAAATATAGATGTAGATTCTGATGTAGTTATTGTCAGTCCACCTACTAATGAGTTTCATTTCGTAGAAGGTCAAGATAGTGCGATGATTAATCATTACTTCAGTCATGATATTTTTATGGGCGGTGGTGCTGCGTTTTTTGATTATGATAATGATGGCGATGATGATGTATATATCACTTCAGGATTAAACATGGATCACTTCTATGAGAATAATGGCGACGGGACATTTGAAGATAAAAGTCTTTGGGTCGGACTGCTAGGAACTCAATATTATTATACACATGGAGTTGTAGTTGGTGATGTTGACAATGATGGATTCAAAGATGTTTTTGTAACGACTAAGCAATCTAATATTGAGACATACGGTAAGAATTTTCTTTTTAGAAATAATGGTAACGGAACATTTACAGATATTTGGAATCAGATTCAAGATAAGGACAAAGCTCAATCTGTAAGCGCTGTTTTTACAGATTATAACTTGGATGGATTGCTAGATATTTATGTAATTAATTATGTAGAAAGTACTGGTTTTACAACTGATGCAAATGGAATAATTAATGGCTATGCGCATGAATGTTTTGTCAATACTTTTTATAAAAATTTAGGAAATGGACAATTTGAAGAAGTCGCAGAAGTATTGCATATAGATGATGATGGATGTTCGTTGGCAGTTGTTTCTACGGATTATGATAATGATGGTGATATGGATATTTATATCGCAAATGACTTTGGAGAATTTATCGAACCGAACAAAATGTATAAAAATATCAATGTGGATTCGATGCAATTTTATAATGAAATTGCACCTGTAATTGATGCCGATATTGCTATGTATGGAATGGGAATCGCAGTTGGTGATGTTGATCAAGATTTAGATTTGGATTACTATATCACCAATTTCGGAAAGAATGTTTTCCTTCGAAATGATGGAGATAATTTTACCAATATCACAGATGCAACTGGTGCAGGTGATGAATGGATTAATAATTCTGATAGCTTATTTAGTATAAGTTGGGGAACTGCTTTTTTAGATGTGGACAATGATAGTGATTTAGATTTATATGTTGCCAATGGATTTGTTCCGAGTCCTGCTTTTCTTCCTTCCAATATTCACATGAATGATAAGTTGTACCTCAATGAAGGTAATATGCAATTCACAGATACCGATACTACTTATGGTATTCAAAATAAATTTACTTCGAGAGGTATGGCATATTCAGATTACGACAATGATGGTGATTTGGATATTATGACAGTCGTCCTAAATGTACCAATCAATGGAACTGGATGGAAAACGATATTATATCGAAATGAAAAAGGAAATGAGAAAAATTGGTTGCAAGTCAGCCTCGAAGGAGTGGATGTAAATCGAGATGCTTATGGCTCAAAAATATATGTTCACGCTGGCGGGAAAGTATTGTTACAAGAATTAAGTGGCGGTTCAAGTCATTGTTCTCATAATTCAACTAAGATGCATTTTGGATTAGACACAATAGCTTCGGTTGATAGTGTGACTGTTGCTTGGACAGGAGGAGAACGTTTCCAAACACTTTATGATATTGATGCTAATCAACATATTCAAATATTGGAAGATACTACGATTGCATTGATGAGTGATACGACTACGCAAGATACAGTTATCACTATCAGCACATTTGATTTGGATAATCCATCGCCTCAATTATCAGTTTTTCCCAATCCAACTAATGATATTTTAAATGTAATGTTTGGAAATAATAAAGATGTAGGAGTATTGTTATTACATGATATTTTAGGGCGAGAAGTGAGACGGTTTTTTATAGAGAAAAATAAAAAACAAATTCAAATTAATGTAAATGATATGGAGCGAGGAATTTATTTTTTAATATTTAAAATAGAAAACCAACAAGTCTTTAAAAAGATTGTTGTGGATTAAATTTTAGATTTGAATAGAAGACTGATTTAAGTACTTAGACATA
>JALZVK010000345.1 GCA_023301005.1 Saprospiraceae bacterium
TTCAAATCCTTCTTCCCATCCGTCGTCAACAAATCTCCTAACTCCTAATTAATTTTATTATGAAAAAATTCTATTTTTTTCTTTTCGTATTTCTTTCCTTTTTTCTTTTTCAAAATTCAACATACTCAATTGATTGGGGATTTTTTGGGCATCGTAAAATTAATAGGATGGCAGTTTTTACATTGCCACCTGACATGATTATATTTTATAAAAAACATATAGAGTATATCACCGACCATGCAGTTGATCCTGATAAAAGAAGGTATGCGACCAAGCATGAAGCAGTTCGACATTATATTGATTTAGATATTTGGGGAGAATATCCTTTCGAAGGTTTTCCACGAACACATGCAGGAGCGGTAATGAAATACACCGATATATTTTTAGTTGATGAACGAAATGATACCACTCAAATTTTTGGTCATGAACTGAGAGAAGAGGAAGATGAATTTTATTTGAAATTTAAAAAGAATAAAAAAGAACAACTTGTTGTTTCCAAAAAAGACTATCAAAACTTTTTTTATAACAATATACTCGCATTGTATTATGAAGATGAATGGTTAGTTGAGTGCGATAGTTTTCAAAAGTATTTTGGAGAACAAATCAATATATCTGATTGTAGTAAAATTATTGGAGTGGATAGATTTTCGGAATATGGAGTGTTGCCATATCAGTTGATGCGAATGCAAAATAAGTTAACCAAGGCTTTTCGAACAGGTGATGTAAATGCTATTTTAAGATTGTCCGCTGACTATGGACATTATGTAGGAGATGCTCATGTACCTTTACATACGACTGAAAATTATAATGGACAATTGACTGACCAAATCGGGATTCATGCTTTTTGGGAAAGTCGAATTCCAGAATTATTTGCGAATGAAGAATATGATTTCTTTGTAGGTAAAGCGGAATATGTGGAAGATAAAGTCGATTATTTTTGGGACATTATTTTGACGAGTCATTCGCTTGTAGATAGTGTGTTAAGTATTGAAGCTGACTTAGTGAGGACTTTTCCAGAAGATAAACAGTTTTGTTTTGATGATAGATTGAATAGGACAATTCGTACTCAATGTCGAGCATTTGCAAAAGCTTATGCCGATAGAATGAAAGGAATGGTTCAAGATAGAATGACTGCGACGGTTCATGCTTTGGGGAGTTTGTGGTACACGGCTTGGGTGGATGCGGGGCAACCTGATTTGACTAGTTTAATAAATGGCGAACTTTCTGAGGTAGAGAAAAAAGAGTTAGAGAAATTGGAAGACTCATTTAAAAAAGGAAATATCAAGGGGCGAAATCATGATAATTAAAAGTAAAGGTGTTCTATTTTTTTATCTTTGCACGAAATAACCAACTTTATAAAAATGAACAAATTTAGTTTAGTATTAAAAGGAATGGCGATGGGAATTGCAGAAGTAATTCCAGGCGTATCAGGAGGAACAATCGCATTTATCACAGGCATCTACGAGCAGTTGATAAAAACGATAACAGCATTTAGTCCATCACTTTTAAAGACTTTAAAAAACGAAGGATTCGCTGGAGCATGGGAAGCGGTGAATGGAAATTTTCTAGTTGCACTTATGGCAGGAATGGCAGGTGGAGTAGTGATTGGAGTATTTGGAGTGACCCATTTATTAGAAGAATATCCGCAACATTTATGGGGATTCTTTTTTGGATTAATCATCGCATCAGCCATTTATATCGGTCGGCAAGTAACGAAGTGGGGCGCAGGAGAAGTTGTAGGACTATTGTTAGGCGCAGGCATCGCATACTATATAACTGTCGCAAATCCAGCAAGTGGAAACGAGGCATTATGGTTTGTATTTCTTTCGGGAGCGATTGCCATATCAGCTTTGATATTGCCAGGAATTTCGGGAAGTTTTATTTTGTTATTGATGGGAATGTACACCTTTGTCATTCCTCATGTGAAGAAAGCATTATCGTTAGAAACGGAAAGTTTAATCATTACAGCGGTATTTGCAGCGGGATGCCTTTTAGGAATCACGACAATATCGAGAGTGATTTCTTGGATGTTTCAAAATTATAAAAATTCCACTTTAGCAGTTTTGACTGGATTTATGATAGGTTCATTGAACAAGGTGTACCCGTGGAGAAATACTTTAGAATGGGTCGATAAAACTACGGGAACTGTATTGACTGATATTACTAATTTTGCGAATCCTGACGACTTGAAAGTATTGATGGAAGAGAGTGTGTCGCCGAGTAACTTTAATGGAGAACCACATTTAGTACCTGTTATTGTTTTGATGGTAGTTGGTTTTTTAAGTGTGTTTTTGATTGAGAAATTTGGAAGGAGTGAGGAGACTGCTTAGGATTGTTTATAAATGAAAAATCTAATAGCGCACTTTTCAAGTTAAAAGAAAAATGACAAAAAACTGAAAATCCAAATCTTCAAATCACGTACATTTGCAACATGAATTTGAAAAACGATTTACTCCTAAGAACCGCTAAAGGCGAAAAAGTAGAACGACCTCCCGTATGGTTGATGCGACAAGCAGGTAGAATATTACCACAGTATAGAGCATTACGTGGAAGCCTTTCTGGATTTAAAGAATTAGTAGAAACACCTCATCTTGCAGCTGAAGTTACCATCCAACCTGTGGATGAATTAAATGTCGATGCTGCCATAATTTTTTCTGATATATTAGTGATACCCGAAGCGATGGGATTGACTTATGAAATGGTCGAAAAGAAAGGTCCTTGGTTTCCAAAGACAATCGAATCTATTTCGGATGTGAAAAAATTAGGATCTGGAGAAAATGTAATAGGAGAGTTGCAATACGTTTTTGATGCATTGGCAATTACGAAAAAAGAGTTGGGTGGGAGAGTACCTTTGATTGGATTTGCGGGAGCGCCGTGGACGATTTTTTCATATATGTTGGAAGGTTCGGGAAGTAAAACATTTTCTAAAGCTCGGAAATTTTTATATCAAGATTCGATAGCATCTCACATGCTATTAGAGAAAATTACCGAAACTACAATTGCTTATTTAAAACAAAAAATAAAGTCAGGAGCTGACATTGTTCAGGTCTTTGACTCGTGGGCAGGGATATTACCGCCACATCAATATAAAGAGTTTGCAATTCCTTATTTGAAAAAAATATGCGATGCAATAGATGAAGTTCCAGTCATTGTTTTTGCGAAAGGAGCTTGGTTTGCAGCAGCGGAATTAAGTGAATTGGATTGTCAAGTTTTGGGCGTAGATTGGAATACAAAGGTGAGTGATTTAAGAGAAAAAAATAATGTGCAGCAAGTACTACAAGGTAATCTTGACCCATGTATGTTATACGCTTCAGAGGAGACTGTTAGAAATTCAACATTACAAATGATTGCTGATTTTGGGGGAAAACATATCTGTAATTTAGGACATGGAGTTTATCCTGATACACCTTTGGATAATGTTAAAACATTTGTAAATACAGTAAAAAACTATAAGTATTAATTTTATTCTTGTTCAATAATATTAAGATTTTAAATTTTATAAATCTTAAAAAATAGACCCTAAGTCATTGATTAGTAATGATTTAGGGTTAATTTTTTTTAACTGTCGTAAAATGACTTGATACAAAAAAGTCTAAGATTTTTTGATACTTAACTCAATTGTATATATTTGTGTAGTGAGATTTTTAACCAAAAAAACAATTTACTATTCTCACCTATTTCGACACCTTCCCTTGAACATAACTAATATAGAAATCTTAAATATCAGCAGTTAAAATATTTAAAATATTGATTCATTTTAAAAGTGATAAATCAATTATTTATCATTACTTAATAAAATAAAAAAAAATATGGGTTGGTTTAGGAGGCTTAAAGATGGTATTACTACCAAAACGTCTAATAAAAAAGATACTCCTGATGGAGTGTGGTATAAGTGTAAAAAATGCAAAGAAGCATGTACATCAAAAGAGCATAAAGAGAATTTTTATAAATGTCCTAAATGTAATTATCATACTCGAATTGGTTCAGAAGATTATTTTGAATTAATTTTTGATGGAAAATATACGGAGCTTCATGGGGAAATGATCTCTAAGGATTTTTTAAATTTTACAGATTTAAAACCTTACGATCAACGATTAGAAGTTGCTAAGAAAAAAACGAATCTCAATGATGCAATGATAGTCGCTACTGGAAAAGTAAATAGAAAACCTTTGACAATTGCTGCAATGGATTTCTCATTTATTGGAGGTTCGATGGGTTCAGTTGTTGGAGAAAAAATTTCTAAAGCAATTGATTATTCTATCGAAAATAAAACTGCCTTTATGATTATCTCTAAATCAGGTGGGGCAAGAATGATGGAGTCTGCGTTCTCCTTGATGCAGATGGCAAAGACGGCAGCGAAGTTGACTTTACTTGCTGATGCGAAATTACCTTACTTTTCTTTTATGACTGATCCAACTACGGGAGGAGTGACTGCTTCTTTTGCGATGTT
>JALZVK010000346.1 GCA_023301005.1 Saprospiraceae bacterium
AGCAAAATTAATTTTGCTTGGGTTTCCAATTTTTAGATTTTATAGATAAAAAATAAAATTAATTATCCTTCACATCACCATCACCTTTTTCTTTATTAATTTCTTTTACTGCATCTTCAACATCTTTAGTTGCCTTTTTCAATTCTTTTAATTTTTTTTCTTTATCCTCTTTTTTAGGGGCAGGTTTTGATGCTTTTTTTGTATTACCATCTGAAGTTGCTTTTTTGCTTATAGGTGTTTTTCCAAAAACTAATCCTTTCGAATTAGTATCAACATAAATAGTATCACCTGAATCAAATTCACCTGAAAGTAATTGCTTCGATAAACCATTGATGACTTCTTTTTGCAAAACTCTTTTTAAAGGTCTAGCTCCAAATTGAGGATCATAACCTAAGTCTGCCAACAAGTCTTTTGCACTATCTGTCAATTCTAAAACGATGCCTTTTTTGTCCAACATCTTTCGAGTTTTTTTCAATAACAATTCTAAAATTTGTTTAATCTCATCTTTTGTTAATGGTAAAAACATAATCTTATCATCAATCCTATTTAGGAATTCAGGACGTAAATTTTCTTTCAATGCATCGAAGACTTCTAGTCTAGTTGTTTCCAAAATATCAGCTCGATGATCCTCTCCTACCGCCGCTAAGTCTTCAAAGTTTTCCAAAATAACTTCTGCTCCCATATTGGAAGTCATGATGATAATTGTATTGGTGAAATTAGCAACTCGACCTCTACTATCTGTCAATCGACCATCATCTAAAACTTGTAATAAAATATTAAAAGTATCAGGATGCGCTTTTTCAATTTCATCTAATAGAATGATAGAATAAGGTTTGCGACGTACCGCTTCAGTCAATTGTCCACCTTCATCATAACCAACATATCCTGGAGGCGCACCTACCAATCGACTCACAGAATGTCGCTCTTGATACTCACTCATATCAATCCGAGTAATTGCTTTGTCATCATCAAATAAAACTTCCGCAAGAGATTTGGCTAACTCCGTTTTACCAACTCCCGTAGGTCCTAAAAAGATAAATGAACCAATTGGCCGATTTGCATCTTGCAATCCTGATCGACTTCTACGTACTGCATCACTTACCGCTATTACTGCTTCGTGCTGTCCGATAAGTCGCTCTCCAATTTCATCTTCGAGGTTAAGCAATTTATCTTTTTCACTTTGCATCATTTTAGAAACTGGAATGCCAGTCCAACGTGCTACCACATCTGCGATGTCGTCTGAATTAACTTCCTCATTCGTAAAACGATTCTCTTCAGGTAATTTAGATAATTTTTCCTCTGCTACTTTAAGCATCACTTCTTTCTCTTTGATTTGCCCGTAACGTATTTTGGCAACTAACTCAAAGTCACTTTCTCTCTCTGCTTTTTCTGCTTGAATTTCTAATTCTTCAATAGTCTTTTTTATTCCTTGAATAGTATCTACAATTTCTTTTTCATTTTTCCATGCAGCTTTGATCTCCTCGTAATTATCTTTTGCTTCAGCAATTTGTTTATTGATATTTTCTAATTTCTTCTTATTGCCTTCTCGCTTAATCGCTTCTCGTTCGATTTCTAATTGGCGAACTTTACGATCAAGTTCATCGATCTCATCAGGAACAGAATCCAATTCTAATCTTAATTTAGCGGCAGCTTCATCAATTAAGTCAATTGCTTTGTCTGGCAAATATCTATCTGAAATATATCTCGAAGACAACTCTGCCGCTGCAATCAATGCTTCATCTAAAATATCAATTTTATGATACACTTCATATCGTTCTTGCAATCCTCTTAATATAGAAATAGTGTCTTCGACACTTGGCTCTCCAACCATTACCGTTTGGAAACGACGAACCAAAGCTTTGT
Source organism: Saprospiraceae bacterium (assembly GCA_023301005.1). GTDB lineage: Bacteria > Bacteroidota > Bacteroidia > Chitinophagales > Saprospiraceae > CAJQQY01. The sequence continues at coordinate 1,864 of JALZVK010000346.1, forward strand.
CTTTTTCAAAATATTTTTGATACTCGTCCAAAGTTGTTGCCCCTATAGTACGCAAGTCTCCTCGTGCCAAAGCAGGTTTTAAAATATTCGCAGCATCCATTGCGCCACCTCCACCTCCTGCTCCAATCAAGGTGTGAATTTCATCTATAAATAAAATAATTTCTCCATTGGAACTTGTTACTTCTTTAATTACGCCTTTTAATCTTTCCTCGAATTCTCCTTTAAATTTTGCACCTGCAATCAACGCTGCTATGTCTAGGACATAGATTTTCTTTGATAATAAATTTTCGGGTACATCATGTTTTACAATTCGCCAAGCGATACCTTCTACAATTGCCGTTTTACCAACACCAGGTTCTCCTACTAAAATTGGATTGTTCTTTTTTCTTCTTGATAAAATATGAAGCAATCTTCGAATCTCTTCATCACGTCCAACAATTGGATCTAACTTTCCATTCTCAGCTCTTTCATTTAAGTTGATTCCAAATTTTTCTAAAGCATTATATTGAGTGTCAGAACTTTGATCTGTCACCTTACTTCCTTTTCGCAATTCGAGGATAGCGGCTTTCATTCCTTTTTGAGTTGCTCCTAATTCCTTGAGGAGCATTCCACCTTTATCTTTTCCTTGAACCAATCCCATCAAAATCATCTCCATAGAAATATACTCATCGCCAAAATCTTTCAACATTTTTTTTGCTCGACTTAATGCTTTGTTAGCATCATCAGTCAAATATTGTTTTTCACTTCCTTGAACTTTTGGATACGTCTTGATAGCATCATCCAATCGCTTATGAAGTGTAGGCACGATGATTCCCATTTTTTGTAAAAGAAATTTAGGAACATGTTCATCAGTCATTAATATTCCTTTGATGAGATGAACAGTATCTACCATCTGTTGCTCATTTCCTCCTGCGATTTGTTGTGCTTTTAGAATACACTCTTGTGCTTTTATTGTGAAATTATCGTAGGTCATTATTTTATATTTAAGTTATATTTTTTGTTCTGTAAATGTATTGCCTGCCTGTCCGGTAGGCAGGTTATAAAGTTTTATTTATCAAACTTTGAATTTCATTTTTTCTATGAACTCTATCTAAAGAAAGCATTTGAGAAACATCATCAGCAATTTCAAGTAACTCCAATGCTGTTGCTAAATATGCTTTCGATTCGTCTTTATTATTTTCGATTTTATTTTCTCCAACTTTAAATGCAAATTCTGATAACTGCTCCAAGTGTCCTTCTGCTAAGTTTCTTTTTTTAATAAAATCTCTTAATTCATTTTTATTGAGATGAATTATTTTATCTAAATCTATATCAAGTTCATTTTTTAATTCTTGATTCGTTGTTTTAATTTCATCTGTAATATTTTCACTTGAATCTAGATTTAAAAATCTAGTTATTATTTTTCCTAAAACTTTCCCTAACTGTTCTATCTGATCCTTTATAATATCTCTTTGTTCCAAATCAATTCTTCTTTTTTAGAGCTTTAAAAAATGGTTTAAATTACTACTTTCAATTTGTCTCACAATTTACTTATCAAAACGATTACCAATGCAATTATTTCTACATATTTCAGCAAATATGTCCTAAAAAGAGAAATCAAAGGACTTTTTGGCATTTAAATCAGTAAAAATACTGTCAAATTATATCTATGTTTTAGTTTTGAAATGATTAACTTTGAGTTACCCCCTCTTACGAATTAATCATTCGATGATCTCATCCCAATTCCAATCAATTACTTAACATTTAACAAATATTATATTAAACTAAGTTTAAGCTATGTTTAATACTCTAGTTTATCTATTACACACAGTCGTAAAATATTAAACAGCCTTATGTATCTACAATTTTGCCCATTAAAGAAATCTTTAAATATAAAAGCAATTTTATCATTTACTTTTCTTCTTTTTGGAATTTTATGTTTTGGACAAATCAATGTCACGCCTAATAAAGCTAATGCTACTTATAATTCGGGCGAATCCATGAACTTTAATATTATTTCCAATTCAAGTGGTCAGGTCTCATGGGAAATAAAATATGATAATTATGCGCCCGTCATTTCAAGCGGGACAATATTTTTATCTGCCAATCAAACAAAATCTATTTCTTATACTTCTTCGGAACCTGGAATTATAATTTGTGAGGTAACTAAAGGAAATGATAGAGCTGTAGCTGCCGCTGCTTTTTCTCCTACCGACATTGAGCCTTTCGAAGATGAGCCTTCAGATTTTGATTCTTTTTGGAATGGGCAAAAGTCTGCATTAAGTAGTGTTCCGATTAATCCAATTCTTACTTTTTTTCAAAATAATACCTACTCTACAACTTACAGAGTGAGGTTGAATAATATTAATAATAGAAAAGTATATGGTTATTTAACCATTCCAAATGGGGCAGGACCTTTCCCTGCTGTTATCGATTTGCCTCCTTTCGGAAGTGTTCCTAATTTGATAACTCCTGATGATAATTTAGCAGGGCAAGCTGGAGTTATCGTACTTTCTGTTAGCATTCATAATGTTCCACCTGATCAAGTTGACCCTAATGCTTATGAACCTGATAATATTACTAATGAAAATCAAAATTATTATCGTTGGGGAATTCTTGGAGCAGTAAGAGCTATTGATTATCTTTTTACAAGAAGTGAATTTAATGGTAGTGATGTTGGAGTGATCGGAGTTAGTCAAGGAGCTGGTCTTGCAAGTATTGTTGCAGGAGTAGATAATAGAGTAAAATTACTTGCTTTTAGTAATCCTGTTTTAAGTCAAAATTCTGGATTGCATCATAATCGTGCTGGAGGTTTCCCTAATTATATTCAAGAATCAAGAATTTCAAATGGCTCAGCATCTCATGAAGCAGCAACGGTTGATGCCTCTCGATATTATGATGCGATGTTTCATGCTCGAAGATATAATGGTCCTGTTTATGCTAATTTAAGTTATGAAGATTTAATTACACCTGCTGCAACTGGATTTGCAACGCTGAATCAATTTAGTGGTAAAAAAATCTTGTTACACTCGACCGTATTAGATCATTCCCATCCTGTAGAATATTGGGTTAATCGACAAGATTTTATTCGTCGTGTTTTTCCTTCCACTTTATCTACACATCCTTTTCCTTATTCATCCAATAATCAAGGTTATTGGATTGATGCTGGTAATGATAAAAATATAAGTGGCAACTCTACTAACCTTAATGCATCTATACAAAAAAATGGATCGAACAATCCTATTTTTAATTTAAAATGGAAAAAAATATCAGGCCCTGGGAATGTAAGTTTCTCCAGTTCTAATTCTTATAACACTAATGCTACATTTAGTTCAAATGGAACTTATGTTCTAGAATTTTCTGGAATAGATGAAGCTCAATTATCTTCAGATAAAAAATATTTTACAATTTCAGATAGAATAACAATTACTGTAAATGGTGGTAGTAGTGGTGGAGGTAATAATAATGGAGCACCTTCAGTTTCATTAAGTACATCTTCTGTAAATGTAAATGAACCATTTGTAATCAATGTGAATGCCTCTGAAAATATTAATGGTTTTATTTTGTCTGACATCAATGTCTCCAATGGAACAGCAACAAATCTAAGTGGTAGTGGTTCCAATTATTCTTTTACGGTTAGTCCTATTGTGAATGGATTTGTATCTGTTAATATTCCTCTTTTTAGAGTTCTTGATAATCAAGGTAATGGAAATACAACTCCATCAAATACTATAACTGTAAATTATATATCCTCTGGCGGTACTGGTGGCGGTGGCGG
>JALZVK010000347.1 GCA_023301005.1 Saprospiraceae bacterium
GAACATTCGAACATTCGAACATTCGAATTTTGAAGTTTTGACGAGCGACTTTTGAATGTCGAAGTTTGACTAACTAACTTGTTTTTCTCTATTTCACTTACTCCGTAAGTATATTGTTTTTTTATAAAAAAACAGAAACCCAAATCTTCATTTTGAAGATTTGGGTTTCCTATTTAAAATAAAAGTAACAAGCAATTTCATCAAAATTCGAAAATCAAAAGTCGCTCGTCAAAACTTCGAAATTCGAAATTCGAAATTCGAATGTTCGAATGTTCGAATGTTCCCTTGTTCTAAAAAATCGTAAAGAAAGTCCGCTCGTCAAACTTCAAAATTCTCAAATCCTTCTTCCCCTCACCTTTTCAAGTCCTTCTTTATCATTCACATTCATCAAAATCCGTTCATCATCAACATGTAACAATTCAATTACAGAATTAATCAAAACCTTCCGAGGGCAAGAGAACCCTTGCGCCAAAAACTGCAAAAGAATCGGATAACTCCTTGGTTCCCAAATAGTTATCAACGGCTCAGGAAAACTCGTTTCCGAATTATGGAAAGCAGTAGCAACCTCCGAAGCATTTCTATTCTCCACTAAAAACTGCAACGACTCCTCATTTAAAAGTGGTAAATCACAAGCCACCACCAACCAAGCAGAATTAGGATTTTTTTGAAAAGCAGAAAGAATTGCACCATACGGACCAAGACCTAAATACTTATCTTCTAACAATGCATTTACGGATTCGACACCTTGATTCGGGCGAACAGATAAATAAGTTTCTTCGCAAAATTGACTCAACAAATCAGCCATATATTCTCGCTGCGGTTTACCATGATAATCAATCGCACCTTTGTCCATTCCCATCCGAACACTCTTTCCACCTGCGAGAACTAAACCATTTAAAGGAGATGTGGCAACTAACATTTTTCCCAGAATAAATTCTGCGATTTTTTGTTTTTCGGAAAAATGTAAAACGGGAATCTTTTCCCAATCACTCAAATGATTTTTCAAAAAAGGATAAATCTCTGTCGCCTCTCCTTCCAACAAAATCAACTCGACATTAGTCAACCTATCTAACTTTTTTTCTAAAGATTTCTCTTTACGTAAGTCTATTGTTATAATTTGACTTTTAGCTTTAAAATGATTGCCATTAACTAAGACCAAATCTTGTTCATTAAAAAAAGTTCGATATTGAAAAATATCTAATTTGGATAGCGTATCAAATCTATGATGAGTAATTTTATCGGTATATTCTAAAGATGCGCCATGTGCTAAAGCAGGATTTTCATTGAATTCATTTTCAGATTCATCTGCATTTTTATGATCGGCATCGACGTAACTTACTTTGTATGTTTTTTTTAAAACATCAATTAGGTCGTAAGCGAGTTGTTGGATATTTCCGCAAGGAGTTCCGATGATTGCCCATTCGTTTCTTCCGAAGTTGCCAAGGTTGGGGCGGGTGAGTTTGGCGTGTTTTTGATGTTTCATATTTTGATTTACTCTTTGTCGTTTTTTATCCACTTTTATAACAAATTTGGTATTCCGAAAAACCCAAAAGCTGAACTTAAGATTCCGATTGGGACTCCGATGATTGTTTTTATAAATTCTTTAGGATTCCTTTTATAATCATCTTTATATCCAAAATAAAAAAATAATATTAGAATTATTGCGATTACTAAATATTCGATATAGTCTTCCATTTTTTATTTTAATTATCAACTACATTAAAAAATACCAACTCAATTCACAACCTAAAATTCTTCTCAATCAACCTCGTTTCCCTAATCACAATATTATACGAAAACAAAAATAAATCTAACTCGCCTTCCTTAACAAATCATCAATATTATATCCTTGATATTCTTTTTTATTTTCTTTTTCTAAACGAATCAACTCATTCTTACTTTGTATATGTATCCATAAAGTCGGTTCCATTCGAAAAATTTTACCCAACTTCAATGCAAGGTCAATATTGATTTTTCTTTTACCTGTAAATAAAGCACTTAAATTAGATTCTTGAAAACCGATATACTCTGCAAAGATTTTATTCTTAATTTTTAGCTCTCTCAAAAATTCTTTTAAAAACCACCCTACTTCAGTTATCATTTTATCCTCATTTATTAAATAGCTTTCCATCTGAAATCTTAGAGATAATAATTTGTTCTCCAGTATTTTCTTTTTAGACTGCTTTTGAGATTTTGCTATAATGATTCTTTGCAACTCTTTAAACTCTTTGCTATTGGTATTAACGATACCAACTCCTAATCCATTAATACCTTCGTCTATTATTTTTGATTTCTTTTTCATGTTACAAATTATTTTTGATTAACTACAACCTAAAATCCCTCTTCCCCCCAGTCTTCTCAATCAACCTCGTTTCCCTAATCACAATATTATGAGAAAACGCTTTACACATATCATAGATCGTCAACGCAGCCACACTCGCCCCAGTCAACGCTTCCATTTCCACACCCGTTTTAGCAGTAAGACTTGCAGTACAAATCACGACCACTTCATTTTTTTCATTAACTGAAATTTCAATCTGACAATTTTCCAAACCCAACGGATGACAAAGTGGAATCAACTCTCCAGTTTTCTTTGCGCCCATCACACCAGCAATAATTGCCGTTTGAAAAACCGCACCTTTTTTAGTTTGTATTTCACCACCTTGCAATTGCGCCATTATCGTATCATCCAAAACAATAATACTACGAGCCTTCGCAACTCGACGAGTTATTTTTTTTTCACCCACATCCACCATTGATGGATTTCCTTGAGCATCTAAATGTGTAAATTTATCCATACTTCAAATTTAATGAAATTTTGATAGAACCTGCCTTAGCCGGCAGGCAGGTTCTATCAAAAATCATATGATATTTAAGCGTTTACCCCTATCATATGTTAAATTTTTTATAATTTCACCGCAATATTACAATGTTTAAAAAAGTTATCTCATTTATTAGTTTTCTATTCTAATTTCCTAACTAATTTTACTTTTCAAAACAAAATCCAATATGCCTGACCTTGTATATTTTCAGGATAAAAAAAGTAACCGTATGAATTTCAAATTTCCCGCTTTAGTATTAGCGTTTATTTTTCTATTTGCTAGTTTTTCCCTTTCTGCTCAAAAGACGACTGTTTTGTCTGAAGCTCAAATTGCCTATAAAAAAGGAGTTGAGTTTTACGATAGCAATGTTTGGGGATTAGCACAAACTGAATTGCGTAAGACTATCGAATTATTGCTTCCTGTCAATGAACCCGAAGCAAAATTGCTTAAACAAAAAGCAGAATTGCTCTTTGCAAAATGTGCCGTCCTCATGGGACAAACCGAAGGCGAAAATCTTATCATTGAATTTGCTCGAAAATATCAACCTGATCCGATTGCCAATGAGGCGTTATTGGATATTGCTAATTTCTATTTTAATGATAGAAAATATAAAGAAGCGCTTGCGCTTTATAATGTGATTGATGAATATGGTTTGCCTAGAGAATTGAGATCAGAAGTAGTTTTCAAAAAAGGTTATTTGAATTTTATCGAAAAGAAATTCACGTTAGCGAAATCTCAATTTCGCTCTATCAAAGATATTCAAAATCAATACTACTACCCTGCTAATTATTACTACGGCATGTGTAATTTTTTTACAAAAAAATATGACGAAGCCGTTTCGAGTTTCCAAAAAGTAAGTAGTTCATCTAAGTATAAAAACTATACACCTTACTATATCACTTCGATTTATTTCGCAAAACGAGATTATGACAAAGTGATTAATTACGGAGTCAAACAAGCTGACAAACGTACTGTAAAAAATAGAAGCGATATTAATCGATTGTTAGGTAGAGCTTATTTTGAACAAGGTGAATATACACAAGCTAAAAAGTATTTGGAGTACGCATCTAAGAAAGCAAGTAAGATGGATGCGAGTGATTATTACCAATTAGGATTTGTTCAATATCAATCTGGTGAGTATACCAAAGCTGCTAAGAGTTTTGAAAAACTAAACAGAGAGAGTAACAAAATGGGACAACTCTCTATGTACTATTTAGCAGACTGTAATTTAAAAACTGGCAAAAAACGTTCTGCTCGAAATGCCTTCGGTAATGCTAGTCGATTGAATTTTGATAAAAAAATTCAATCGGAATCTTTATGGAATTTTGCGAAGTTATCTTACGAAATGCGCTTTGATAGAGATGCTGTTGATGCTTTGCAAAAGATAGATGTTCGTGATCCAAATTACTCTGAAGCTCAAGGTTTGTTAGGTGATATTTTCTTAAATACTCGTGATTATGTGAAGGCAATGAGCATCATCGAAAAGATGCCTAACAAGACCACTAAAATTAAACAGACTTACCAAAAGGTAACTTATTATCGAGGTGTTCAGTTGGCAGGTGATGGCGATTTGGAAGGTGCGAAAAGATTATTTTACAAAAGTCTTGAAAACGATTATGACTCTCGAACTAAAGCCTTGGCTTATTATGGTTTAGGGGAAATTGCTCACGAACAGAAAAAATATCAAGAGAGTAATGGACACATGAGTAAGTTTTTAAATTTAGCTAAAAACTTAAATAATCTTCCTGACGGAGCATCTGTTCATACTGCGAATTATACGGTTGGTTATAATTATTTAAAACAAAAAAACTTTGATTCTTCACTTGGATATTTTCAAGATGCAGTTGCTGGAATCAAGCGAAACTCTGTTTATATCAATGACCAATATGTAAAAAAACAAGTTCTTGCTGATGCGACTTTGCGAACAGGTGATGCTCTGTTTAAGAAGAATGATTATAACAAAGCAATTACATATTACGATGAAGCGATTAATAAGCGGTACGCAGGTTATGTATATGCTTTATATCAAAAAGCAATTATCGAAGGTCTTCGTGGAAATCCTACGGAGCAGATTTTAGCTTTGGATAGATTGACGGAACAATATCCAAATTCTGAATTTACGGATGATGCATTATTATCTTTGGGAAATGCTTATCAAGATATTGGTCGTACTAATGAAGCAACTAAAGCATTCAAAAAATTAGTAAAAGACTTTAAAGGAAAATCAACTTTGGTAAATCAAGGTTTATTAAAGTTAGGTTTGATTTCATATAATTCAGGTGATCTGCAACAAGCGATTAGATACTATAAAGATGTATTTAAAAACAATCCTGACCCAAGAGAATCGGAAGGAGCGTTAGCTGCATTGGAAGAAATTTATGTAGATGATTTAGGAAAACCTAATGATTATTTAAAATTCAGAGAGAGCTTAGGTGGTGGATATGATGTAACTACTGCGGCGCGAGATTCTATTAATTTCAAGGCGGCAGAATCTCAATTTGATTTAGGAAATTATCAAAAAGCAGTTACTAAATACACCGAGTATATTTCTAAATTTCCAAATGGAAGACAAGTCATTCAAGCTTATTTCCAAAGAGGAGAATCAAATACTGCTCTAAAAAAATATTCAAATTCACTTCGTGATTATGAATATGTAGTGAACAAAGGGCAAAGTAAATACTATGAGAAAGGTTTGAAAAAAGCTGCCATCATTAGTTATAATCATGAGCAAGATTTCGAGAAGGCATATAGCTTTTATAGTAAATGGGCAGAAGTCGCAAATTCTGAAGATGCGAAATTTGAAGCGCAACTCGGTACACTCCGAAGTGCTTACCGTACTGGTCGAACTGATGCAGTTTACAGTATGGCTAACAAAGTAACTGGCAACCCAAGAGCGTCGCAAGACCAAATTGCAGCAGCTAGTTTTTATTTAGGTAAAGTTGCATTTGACAAAAAAGATTATACTCGTGCGATGTCTTCGTTCAATAAAGTAATTGAAAGTTCTAACAATGAAAATACGGCGGAAGCAAGATACTCTGTCGCATACATACATTATGTAAAAAGAGATTTATCAAAAGCCGAAAGTGCTGCGATGAGTTCTATTAGAGAAAATTCGAGTTACCAAGTTTGGGTAGCAAAGAGTGGATTACTTTTGGCTGACATCTATGTTGAGCAAGGAAATTATTTCGATGCAAGAGCATTGTTAGAAGGAATGATTGCGAGTTACGAAAATGATACAGAAGTAAGAGCACAATATAATGAAGCTAAAAAGAAGTTAGCAGCGTTGAATGCTAAAGAGAATCAAAACAATAGTTTGACAAATCCGAATAGTGATGTTTTGGAGTTGGATGATTCGGGAGGATTTTAAGAGCTTCGCTCTATGTTATTTTTTTATTTAAAAAAATCATTCTTAGAAAAACTAAAATCAAGAAGTCATGAATTTTAATAAATATATATTTTCCATCGTAGTTTTCTTTTTAAGCATTAGTTATGCTTTCGCACAACCTGGTGGATTAGAGACAAGTGAGGTGGAAGTAATCAAAGAATTTGATGCTCGATTAATTGATACTGAAAAACTAAAAGTATTGCCTGGGCTACCACCTTTGGATACTACTTCTCGCAGGCTCAATTATAATATTCCAATCAAAACTGTTCCTGTTAGCTATCCTGACCCTACGCTTCGACCAATTGCATTGAAAAGAGGAAAAGTAGAAAAAGGATATAAAGGATTTGTAAAATTAGGTTACGGTTTACCTAATTCTCCTTATGGCGAATTGGGATATAATTTCGGTGGTGGTAAGAAAAAATATAATGTCGGTTTACATGTACTTCATAATTCTGCCAACAATACTAATAATGTTGAACACCAAAGATATTCATTAACTGATGCTCAACTTAAAGGAACTTATTACTTAGAAGAAGGTGGAATGGCTGTCGGTGCTAAGTTGGGTTATACAGAAGATGAAGTACATTATTTTGGATTTAATCCTCTAGGTGGATTTGCAGGAGGAGATACTACATTAACTGAAGACCAAGTCAAACAGAAATTCAGTACTATCGGTGGAGGTGTTAGTATATTCAACGGAGAGAGAAATGATATGGACATCAGTTATAATGCTGGAGCTAATTTCTACACGATGTCTGATAATTTTGCAAGTAAAGAATTTGGGTTTGATTTAAATCTTGGAGCGACAAAATGGTTTAACGAAAAGCATCCATTTACTCTAATTATCAAAACCGACTTTACGACTTACGAAGATAGTGTCAAACAAAATCTAAACAACTTCTACTTACAACCTAACTTTACTTATCACAGCGATAAGTTTAGAGTAAAATTAGGAGCTAACTTAGTCTCTCATAATGATGAGTTTGATTTGTTACCTGACTTAGAAGCATCGTTTGCATTACTTGGAGCACGACTAGCATTGTTCGGAGGATGGAAAGGTGATTATGTCAAAAACAACTTGAAGCGATTATCAGATTACAATCCTTATATTTCTACTTTCGGAAAATTGGATTTAAGAAATACAGTTTACGACCATTATTATGGTGGAGTAAGAGGTAATCTTGGAATCATAGAATACAATGGTCAAGTCGGTTATAAAAATGCTCAAGACTTGGCGTTGTTCTTAACTGATAGCACAGATTTAAGAAGAAGATTTGAAACGGTTTATGATACAGTCAATATCTTCAATATTGAAGGAGTCATTACAGCTCATTTATTTAAAAATTTCGAATTAACAGGAGCTTTGACTCAAAATGTATATGATCCTAAAAATCAAGAGAAGGCTTGGCATTTACCTAACTTAGAAGTAAATGTAACTGCAACTTATCTTACATTAAAAGATAAATTAAGGTTGAAAGGAGAATTGTATGTTGAGAACGGCGTTCCATATATTAATCCAGAAGGAGAAACCGATAATCTCAATGGTTTATTTGATTTGAGTTTTGGAGCAGACTATCGTTTTACTAAAAATATTGGAGCATTCTTAAATGTCAATAATCTAGCAGGTAATAAACGTCAAAGATGGGCAAATTTCCCTACTTATGGAATTAACTTTCTAGGAGGTATAACTGCCAGATTTTAAAATAAAACAATAGAAAAATGTCCTCATTTTTTTAAAAGTTAATAAGCCCAAACTCAGAAGAATTCTGAGTCTGGGCTTATTTTTTTTATAAAAATATACTAATTAAAAATTTAACTTATACAACTCGCAATACTTATCAAATAATTTCATGCGTAAATTCTTGCAAATGAAGTAGTTTTACAGTAATTTTGGGTCTTAAACTAGTCCTTCCCTTAAAAGCATCTTATCTGGAACCTCAGATAAAAGTATCACTTATTAATTTTTTAGCTAAAAAACAGCACTATGAAACAAGTAAATGTTTTATTACTTTTCTTATTGTTTATCACATTTGATTTATTCGGTACAAGTGTTTACATCGATTACAATGCTAGTAAGGATTGTATGGATAGTTATGAGTACACTAAAGACAACAATGAAGAAACACCCTACCTTTTCTTTCACCTTAAAATAAGTGATAATGAAAAAATCATTTTGGAAGCAGGTGAAGAATACACTCCACGTCAATATAAGCCAGCTGGTACAGAGACTTGTTCTGACTTAGAGAGAGATGAGCAATTCGTTGATGATGTAAATAGTGGGGCACTCGAAGTTTATCTTGTTCGAGAACATACTTATGGTTACAGAATCTATCAAGTAAAAAAAGCAGAATATTATTACAATACTAATATCGCTTTTGGATCTCGTTCTGAAAACTATTCATTTTCATATTATTACAATCAAGCGGCTACAGGTAACCTTGCAACTAAAGGTTCTGAAGCAGATGTCTTTTTTGATAAAAAAGACGATAATGATTGTTTGAGTCGATATAAATTCCGAGTTAAAACTGACCCTAATAGAATTGGAATGTCAGATTTAACTATCCTACCTGAGATTGGAATTCTATATAGAAAATCTGACCCAACACCACCTTTAGCTGTTGGTCAAAAATTAGAATTGAAAAAAATCAATGATTATAATATTGTCGATTACTTAGGTTTAATCTGTAAATTTTATGGCGGTCAGCCTAATACTAATTCTGGAACAAGTACAGCAAGTAATGGAACGAGTACAGGATCGAGTTCATCATCAACTACTAATACAGGTAAAGGAGATATAATTCCTGGCGGTAGAAATACAGCTCCAGCTAACACTCCTACTCCAGCTACTGACAGAGGTAGAATTTACTTAGATGGAGATAAAGGTCGATACTTCGACCGTATTACTGGAAAATATGCAGAAGGAGAACATGGCGGTAATAAATATAGCAATGGCTATATGTTAGGTAAAAATGCTCCAACAACTGGAGGTAAAGTATATACTGATAATACAAGTAAGTCAACTTATAGTTCTAGAATCTATTATGACTTAGATAGAAAAAGATATTTTGACCGAAATACAGGTGCTCGTGCAGAAGGAGAACATGGTGGCAACTCTTACAGAGATGGTCTTATGATTAATAAATCAACAGGTACAACGACGACTACTGGAACTGGTACTACTGTAGTATCTACTCCTACTCCTGCACCTAATGCTGACAGAGGATGTTTAGAAGCTTCTACTTCTGACACACATATAGTCCAAAAACAAGAAACGCTTTACAGTATTGCAAGAACTTATGGTCTTAATATGAAAGACATCAAAAAATGGAATAAAATCGGAGCTAATAATCGAATTTATCCATGTATGCGCTTAACTATTGTTCCTCCTGTAACTGTTACAGATAGAGGAAATGCTAAAATAAACTGTGAAGAACAACCGACTTACAATACTCATGTTGTTCAAAAAGGAGAAACTTTATTTAGCATCGCTGCTACTTATGGAGTTTCAGTTAATCAAATCAAAGCATGGAATGGATTAAGAAGAAATGCAATTTATCCATGTACAAGATTAACGATTCAACCTCCTTCTGATTATCAAATAGTACCACGTAATACTGCTGTTATATATGCTCAACCACAATTAACAACTGTTGTACCTTCTACTCAACCAACTTCTTATTCTTATATTGGTGAAAAAGGAGGAAGATATCATACTGTTACAAAAAATGAGACTTTATTTAGAATTGCAGCATTGTATGGAATGAGAGTAGTAGAATTAAAGCAACTAAATAATTTAGGTTCTAACCTTATTCAACCAGGTCAAGTACTACTAGTTGCTCAGTCAGTTTCTCTTCAACCACAAAATACAGGAACTAGAATGATTGCTGTTCCTAAAGAGTATGTTTATGTTAATCCAGCAATTGCAGGTGCAACAAGAACAAGTGACACACCTATAGTTACAGGCAAAGGATCGGAATTAATCGAAGTTAATATAGATGGTAATCAAAGATTGATTCATATAGTACAAGATGAAGATACTTTAGTTAGTATCGCTAACCAATACAGCACTACCGTAGCGAAGCTAAGAGCTTTAAATGATATGGATAGAAACGAAGTTATTGTTCCTTTCCAAAGATTATACGTTCGGTAATGTTTTTTCTAATTAATGAGTTTTAACCAAAGGCTTCCAGTTCATAGAATTGGAAGCCTTTTTTGTTTTTTTTTTTAATGTAACATTAAC
>JALZVK010000348.1 GCA_023301005.1 Saprospiraceae bacterium
TTTTAGCCTTAAAATGGTATGTCCAAAATACGATAAACTGTCCTTTTCTACAAATACTTTCACCTCTATATTTGTCATATCAAACGAAGGAGTAAAATTGAATATATTTTTAATAAAATCTGAGCTTTAAAAATATTCAATTTTTCTCTTTTACTCTAAAAAAAAATCATGAAAGAAAAACAAATAGGAAAGTTCGCAACCTACATAGGAAATATAGGATGCCTTTTAGTCGTCTTAAAAATCTTTTTCTTTAGACCAATAGAATGGATAAGTATACTAGGGATATTACTAGTATTAACGGCTATTGCAATGAGATTTTTTGCAGGAGAGGAAATAAGAAAAAAGAATATTGCTAATATAAAGAATGTTGCCATTTGGTATTCATCAATTGGGATATTTGTGTATTTAAGATTCTTTACAGATTTCTTTGTGCAATAGATATTTGATTGCAAAATACACTTTAAGTATTCTTTATCCACCCATTTCTCAACATTAAAAATAAAACTATGTTAACTAAAACTTTACAAATCTTATTCTGCGTATTCATTATTATATTAAGTTTTTCTTTCGCAAAAAAAGAAACCATTACAATTCAAGTTCAAGCTAAATTTGGTAAAAGAGGATCTGGTTGTATTGGTGTAGGTGGTGTCTGTGCTTTAGACCCACCTAATAATCAGACTCGAACTCAATATGATGCTTCAACAAATATCTTCTTAACAAAAGATGGGAAGATAGCCTTAGAGTTTTTAAAAAATAGTATTTCTGTTTCAAAAGCAGAAGAACAGTTTGGAACTTCTTTTTTTGAAATAGAAGAGCCATTTGAATTTTCTACATCTCTATGTTCAGCTTTAAAATTAAAATCTAATTCTTTTATTATAAAAAAAGGAAAGTATCCTATTACATCAACCAAAGGGAGTTATAGGGTTGTATTTTGATATATTTATAAAATCAAATAGCTATGAAAAAAATACATTTACTTATTATCTTTTTATCCTTATTATCTATTTCTAATATACGTGCAAATGATACTTTATTAGTTCAGTTTTTGGAAGAAACCAGAACTGAAATTTCTTCTATCCAAGATATTTGGCTTAATAGGATCTGCGATATAAAATTAGAAATCAATAGTGCAGAACAGGATATTTGCAAATTTCAAGAAAGTCAATTTACTAGTGATAGACAAATTGTAAATCTATTGTTACAAAAAGAAAAACTTCGTACTCAATTAGAAAATCTAGAAGACGATTTCCAAACTGAATTAAGTAAAGTTAGATATGAAAAAGGTATTGAATTGATAAAAATGCTTTATGAAAAAATATTAGGGCTAGATCATCACTTTACCTCTTTGCAAACTTATCAGAATGTAATCATGCTTTCTAACCCTAATACTTTTCCTGAGTTTCAAAGTGCAAAAGATGTAATAAACAATAGATTAGGAAAGAAAAATGCTATTCAGCTTCCGTCACTATTAGAGACAAATCCTTATATATCTATGACTTATTCTTTAGTATCCACATTTTTTGGAAATGGTGAAAAAAAGAAAAAAGAAGCAGACTTAGATAAAATCGCCTGTATATTAGATTTTACGGTAAGAATGAATGCTGACCTTAATACTATTTATTACGAAACAGAATTTTTAAAAGAACACAATAGAAGTCTAAAAGCGGAATGTATTGAACTTTTTAAAGACTACTCTAAAGTAGTTAGCTATCACACTACTCTACCTGAATGTAGAAAAGAAGATGATTGGGAACAATTAGATGAATTATTAGAAACCTATATGAGAGAATTAGAAAGTGATTTAAAAGATCCTAGTCGTACAAGGAAAGTATATAAGATGCAAGTAGACCTTGAATTTTCCATTGACAGATTATTGCAGTTTATGGAAAAATACAATGCTTTTATTTCACAAGGCGAAAAATACTATCAAAAATTCCAAACCATTTTAAACAATTACACCAACGAATCAGTTTGTCAAAGTCAACTCCCAAGACAGTTTACTGATTTGAAAAAAGATATTGAAATGTCTATTTTAAAATTTAATGAGGCATATAATATCTCAGAGTTACAAGGTTCGAAGTTGAAAGATTTGATGTATGGGTTATCAGAATAAAAAAGTAATAAATATAAAATATTATAACAAGCCATTTACATTAATTTGTAAATGGCTTGTTGTATTTTAGAGTGTTGTTACTTTTATTTAAAATATCATTACGATTATGAACAATTCTCTATTTTCTTACCAAAAAAAAATTAAAATGAAAAATTTAATTCAACTTCCAATTTCCAAGTTTAATCTACTTGGACTCTTTGCAATTATTTCTCTCTGTGGACTTTTTGCTTTTTCAAATGCGAATCGTTCCACTCCTACTGCAAGTGTTGCCGCTGACAAAATGAATGTCTTCTATATCGGAATTGATAATCCAATTACGGTTGCGATGGCTGGTGTTCCTACTGACAAAGTTAGAGTGAGTTGCGACAATGTTACTATTGAAAACTTAGGCGATGGACATTATAATGTTCGAGTAAAAGAAACTGGTGATAAAATAATCAAAGTGACTGACGGAACTTATACTCAAGAAATTACTTACCGAGTAAAAAGAATTCCTGACCCTGAAACTAGAATTGGTAAAACTGCAGGTGGTTCAATGCGTTTATGGGATTTCCAACAACAGAAAGGATTGCACGCAACACTTTATTATTTTCCACTAGTGGAACAATGTGTAATCAATGGTTTTGAAATGACTAAACAATCAAAAGATAGCGACCCAATAAACGTTACAAATCAAGGTGCTGATTTCTCTAAAGAAAGTCAACAATTAGTTGATGAGGCAAAGGTTGGAGATGTTTTTTATTTTGATAGCGTTCGTTGTAAATGTCCTGGAGATCCAGCGGGTCGAAAGATTAATTCGGTGGTGGTGAAGATTAGGTAGGAGTTGATGTTTTTTTATTTATAAAATATAACAATGCATTTACAAATTAATTTGTAAATGCATTGTTAGTTTTATTTAAATGAATAAACACTCGACAAATCTATTTCTTTTTAGGTATCCACGCCCAAATCATTTCTGTTACCACAACTTCTTCACCTGTCGAATCCACTAATTGTACCGCAATATTAACATCGCCCTTTTCCGTTTCTCGAATCAATTTTATTTGTTCAGGCGTAAGCGTGGCAATTGCTTTTTGAGCACCTGTGGAACGTTTGATAAATTTAGCTCCAAGGTTTTTCATCAACGGTAATTTGTCATCAGGAATATTCATACCTAAGACCATTCCACTCGCTGTCTCTGCCAACAAAACCGAAGCTGCTGCATGAACTTGAGCAATATGATTTTGTACTTTCTTTTTATTGGGAATATTTACAATCACTTCTTCGCAAGTCATTTTCTCAAAATCTAAACCTGCAGTACCGATGAAGGGTACGACGTTTCCTATAGTTTTATTTCGAGCAAAATTTCTAAGGAAACTTGGAAGGGATTCTATTTTTTTAAGGTTTCGGTTGAGGCGGTTGTTGTATTGCATTTTTTTATTTTAGACATTAATTATTTCTCTGAACCAATTCAGGTAACGTAATCAATAATGAATCAAAATTATAATCAGGTTCATCAATCTCATCTTCCATTTCAAAATGTAAAAATATTGTTATAAATATTAAGATAAATTTTTTCATAAAAAAAATACATCTTATTACTGAAAACTTAAACAGAATTAAAATTCTGATGTTATCTATTTATGAAAAATAGAATCTTCCATTTATTTCTTCTTACACTTCTTATTCAATCTTCAACTATGGGTCAAGTCCTTAAATCTCATTTATGGCAGGATAGAGTTATTTTAGTGTTTGCATCTGACATGCAGGATTCTAATTTACAAACACAATTACAATTTTTTGAAAAAAATCTAGATGGGTTAAAAGAAAGAAAACTAACCGTCTATCAAATCACTCCTACTACACTCAAAAAAAATAGTGCTGATTTTTTTGAGAAAAATTTTAAAGAAAATCTATATCAAAAATACAAACCTAATAAAAATGAATTCACTTTTATTCTGATAGGTTTGGATGGTGGAGAAAAAATGCGTTCTACAAAAGTAGTATCGCTAGCAAAGCTTTTTGGGGAAATAGATAGTATGCCGATGAGGCAATGGGAAATAAAAAACTAATCACTCATCCCATGCTTCTTCAACCATTTCAACCATTTCAACCCTTCCCTAACCGACAACGTTTTCAATTGATTCTCTTTAATAAATTTCTTCACCGCACTTGGATTCTCTTTAGAGTAATCACGCAACGCCCACCCTATCGCTTTTTGAATAAAAAACTCTTCCGAGTTTTTCATTTGTAATATATATTTAAATAAGATTTTTTCATCCGTTGGATATTTTTTATATCGCTGAAAAATAATTGCAGTTCGTTGTAACCACATATTATCAGATGCCATCCAACGTTCCGTTACAGGAATGATTTGATTAGGAAAACGCATAAAATGCCAACC
>JALZVK010000349.1 GCA_023301005.1 Saprospiraceae bacterium
TATCCCAAAACCGTTTTTTTTATGAATCTCTAAACTGTTCCAAATTAATGTGTAACATTTTCTTCTTATCAATACCTCGTAATACTAATGTTACAAAAATAAGTTTCGGTAAAAAGAGTCCTCCTCTACCTTCGTAGAGGAAGACTATCCCAAAACCGTTTTTTTTATGAATCTCTAAACTGTTCCAAATTAGGGACTGGTAATTTCTTCCACTCAAAGTCACTACTATACCAGTTATTTTTATTTCAAATTATAATTCTGTCTTTACAGAAAAATGATTACTCTTTTCTATTTAATAGATATCCTTATATACCTTGCATAGGATATTCCTTTCTTGTTTTGTTGATGTAAATGCACTAAGTGCAAGAAGTGTTTCTTGATGTGTAGTAAGTTGAAAGATAAATTGCTCTATATAAGTTGATAGAAACAATTTCTGAAAGCTAAAATATCGTACTATCGCTTTGCCAATCTTTGAATTATTGTTATTCAAAAATACTAGGCTGCGCCCAAAATATTTTAAATCAATCTTATCGATAGATAAGATAGCTTGCGCTGACTGATTCATGGGATATTATTTTTTGCTTTAAAATCGGTTAGTGAGATATTGCTATATCGTTGAATGAAGGTTTCTGAATGAAATAATTCATTTAGTATCACCTTACACTACACCTCAAAAGTTAAACTTTTAAAACATAGATTCCTAGCCTCTCCTCCACTCACTAAAATAGGAAGAAAGCCCAATAAATAGGTTGTTTGATATAATAGCGCATCTATAAAAGACACGAATAGTATCAAGTAAAAATAGTTTTTATCAACCAGAAATGCTTCGCATTAAGGATTGTTTGAAAAACATAAACCAATAAAATAGCTTTGAAATTTACAACATGAACTATCTGAGAATTAGATAGTGTAATAGTTGTCAATAGGAAGGCTAGAGGTAAATCAAAATTTATTTTTTCTAAAATTTACTAATCTACAAATGTGTGATATAAAAAATGTAAGTTAGTTTGAAAAATATTTTTTTGATTTTCTCTGAGTATTTTTTGTTTTAAATACTCCGGTTTATGTCCACAGGATTAATTTTTTTCTACAATTTTCTTTAAAATGTAGTTTTTATATATGTTCTAATTACATTACAAATATACAGCAATAAATTTTTCTACCAATACCCAAAAAAAGGTATTTTACAAATAAAAAAACATCATATAAATTCAAATTGAATTTATATGATGTTGATTATCAATTAATTAAATATAATCTGACTTTAATAGACATTATTCTAAGAAGAAAAAGTCCTTCCTCAAAGAGGAAGGACCGGTCATAAAACCGTATACTGAGAAATGCTTAAAAGCCTTAATTAGGTAGAATATCTTATGGTAGTAAAATCATTTTTCCACTTGCCTGATATTCTGGAGATTTCAGTTGATAGTACAAAACACCATCTGACTTCAAATCTTCTTTTTTAACGACAAAATTCTGATTCCCTTGGCTAGAGTAAAAACAATAGCTCTTCAATAATTTCCCAGTTAAATCATATACGGTAATTTCTATTTCACTTTCTTTAGGTAAATAATATCTAATTGAAGTATTTTCGACAAATGGATTTGGTGCATTTTGATACAACTTAAATTCATCTGTAAGTAATTTTTCTTCTTCTTCAAATTTCAATTTCACATCATACTCTTCTCCCTCTTCATTATATCCAATAGCAGATGTTAAATTAGAAGAGATACTGATAGCTTCTTCTGTTTGTAAATTTTCCTTCGCTAAAAACTGTATTTTGAACCACTTATGTTTAGTTTCTAACATTGCATTTTCACTTACATTCCAACTGAATGTCAATGCATCATCTTTATCAGTTAGATTTCCAAAATGAATATTTTCAACTTTTTCCATCTCCACTAATTCAATCAATTGATTGTCAAATGAAAGAGTAAATTGCCATGCAGCTAAATCCTTTTCATTCGTTTCAAAAATCAAACTTCCAACTTCACCTTTTTTGATCCATTTATTTTGAGTGTAAAAATTTAATTCTCCTACATTATTACGAGTAGTTCCTTGTAATAAATTTGGAGTTGCACTTTCTGTTACATCTCCTAATTTGATAGCTACGAAATTCATATCATCCATTGTAGAGTTTAAACTCTGTACATCTTTTTCTTCTGGGAAAACTTCTTCCCAAGGATTTAATGCATTAGGGAAAACATAATTCTGATCTACAAATCGCCACGATGGCATTCCATTTGGAAATTCGTCTGTAGTTAACAAAATCAGACTCCGTATTTGTACTATATCTAATGCGGTAACTTCTCCTGATCCATTTACATCCGCAGCTATAATCTTATAAGGAGAATCTAATAATTCCATTCCAAGAATATGTTTTCTTATCAAGACCAAATCAAAAGTCGTAACTCCATTTCTTGGATTAGTATCCTTAGATGGTTTAATATTATAACTAGTATTCATCGACAAATTATCAACATTAAAATATCCATTGACATTCGTCATTTCCATATAGGTACCATTATTAATATCAACTTCAACATCTTCAACTCCTTGCCCTAATTCATTATCTATAATTCCGGCAATCAAAGGTCCACCTCCGCCACCAGGATTATCACCATTACCATTACAAAAAACATTATTCGAAACGATATTAACTTGTACGACACAATATGTACAATTAACTCCTGTACTTGCAGTATCACATACCCATATTGCTACATTTGTTATTCCTACATCATCACAAGTAAATGTAATTGTTGTATCAACAGGAGCTGCATTTATATTATTTAGTGAATCAAGTATTACAGTATAAGCTAAGTTATTTGGACTTGTACAATTATCTGTCGATGATGCAAGTACAAAAGAACTAGCGTGAATAGTAACCTCTCCATCATTTGGAAGTGTCATCATAATTGCTGATGAAAGGCTTTGACAAATCGGCACAGGAGGTGATTCATCTATTACAAATATGTTAATCGTATCAGTAGTCATATTTCCGCAACCATCATTTATAAAATATACTGCTTCATAAGTTCCTGTACTTACTGTAAATGGTCCAAAACCACTTCCTCCTAAATTATTTGTAACACTTACATTTATATTAGAACTACAGTCTTGAATATTAGCCTCTGGTATATTGGGTAAGGTTACTGAAGCTACACAACTAGAGCCTACCGCTACAGTAAAATCAGCGAGTTGCGAAGTTAATACTGGAGCCTCAGTATCTGTTACCATAATAACTTGAACATGAATCCAAACACCTGGACCATTTTGAGTTAAGTCTGGAGCATTCCCAGCTTGACACCAATCAACTACTGCCCATTTTCTTAATATCTTTCTATTCATACATCCTCCAGTTCCTAATTCAAAAACTAAATCATCTGGAGTGGTTGTACCGACCATACTGCATCCATTAATATTTCCAATTATAACAGGTTCGCCTGTATTTGAAGGATCTATTAATGATGGGTCATTTTGAAAATCTACACATGAAATTGCATTTGCTCCCATAACATCATCTGGGAACTGAATATCGTCCACATCATTAGGATTAGTATTTCCTGTAAATAGACTGTTATTTTCTATTGTAATTGTTTGTATACAACTTGCTGTTAATCCTTGGGCATCTGTAACTGTCCATGTTCTTGTAATCACTCCTTCCCCACAAGTTGGATCTATATCTCCACTATTTATCCAAGTAACATTTGGAGATCCACAATTATCAATTCCAACAGCCATTCCTAAAACTAAAGCGGAAGTATCCGAACCACACGCTATTGTTTTATTTTGTGGGCAAATGATTTGAGGATTTAGTTTATCTTGAACCTCTACTTCTACCATACAAGAATTAGTATTTCCAACTAAATCTGTAACTCTCAATTCTACCATAACAGTATCTCCTAAATCACAACATGTAAAACCAACAAAATCTGAAAAAGGAGTTGCTGCAAAACAAGAAGAAGCCATTCTTCTAACCTCATAAGTAATACTTCCACAATTATCCCAACTTCCATCATCAAATGTAATAGCAGGAACTGATGCCTCTCCTATATTATTTAATGAAACAATTGTGTGCTCATCACAAATAGGTATAGGTGCAATATTATCATTTACCGTAAGTTCAAAACTGCAACTTGACGAATTTCCACAAGCATCTTCTACATTATAAGTTATAGTGTGTGTACCTAAAGGTACATTTGTAATTTGTTGCCCTCCATTTGCTGTGAAATTTCCAACAGGTGTCATAATTGATACATAATAAGGAGCACTTCCACAAGCATCTGTTATTCCTAATGATGGCAATGTTATCGTTCCTCCACATGAGTTAGCTGTAGTATTCACAACCATATCATTTGGACAAATAAAAATAGGAGCTTGAGTATCTGATATTTCTATCTGTTGTACTACCTCTGCTAATGTTCCACCAGTACACCAATCTAATATTGTAAATGTTCTGATGTACTTTTCACCTCCTCCACATGTTGCTAAAGGTCCTACATCTTGAAAAGGCAATACTTTTATATCACTACACAATCCAGCAGTATTAGCTGGCGTAAGTTCAATAGTTACCTCTTCTGAATTAATATTCGTGAATGTATATTTTGGATAACCTGTTACATTAGGTGATATATCGGGTGAGTTATTACTATTACACTCTAAGTTTACATCATCTGGCGCATCTATTGTAATTCCAGTTGTTGGTAATCTTAATATTGTAATTATTTGAGTACAAGTTGCGGTATTATTTGAAGCATCAGTTACTTCCCAAGTTTTAACTAATGTACCTTTAATACTTGGATCACAATTTAATAATGTCAAAGTACTATCTACTAAACTTGGAGTTAAAGGAGCTAAGCTACATCCATCTTGAGCTTGAATAGGAAAAATAGGTCCTCCTACTATATTACCCAATGATTCGTAACAATATATAGTGGTATCACTACAGTTTTCTAATACTGGAGGTAATTTATCTTCTACTCTAGCTCCACCCCAGCAATTTAACTCACCATCATCAAACATGTTATTACCATTATCATCTTGAAATACAGTTACTTTAATGGAGTCACCTATACTAATAGTTATAGGACTGCTTAAATTAATTATAACTTCTTCTCCTTGACCTATTAAATTATCAAACTCATCTGTTACATGTACATTTAATAAATCAGTACAACTTGAAGCTAAACTGCTATAATTCGCAAAAACTTGACTTGGAGAAATTGCAACTACACAATTTTCATCTGTGGAAATATTCAAACTTGAATTACATCCAAAAGATGTACTTGAGCATTGTGCTATTCCTTCTTGTAGAAATGCTGAAAATAATATCATTGTTAAAACAATGATTACACGTTTTTTTAAATAAAATAAAAAGAGCGTAAGCTCTATTTGCTCTTTATAGGATAACATAGCAGTTAACCTTCCAAAAAGCATTTGGAAAATCTTGATGTTCATAATCTAGTTCTTTTTAAAAATTACGGTTTATAAAAATGTTTTAAGTTGGATTTCTCCAACCTTTTCTCAGTAGGTATTTTTTCAAATACCATTTATTAAAAGAACATGACTACTGTTTTTATATAACTGTTTTAGGAAGAACAAATAAGACTAGTTGTATTATCAGTTCTCAGCTGTGAAGAAAGTAAAACATATTTTTTTCAATTATTTAAAAAATAAAAAAGTGTGACAGGGTTTTATAAGAAAAAATAAAAGGATAAGGTTGATTTGAACTTTGAATAAGTTTTTAAAGTAGGAATTTGAGCTTTTAATTGGAGATAATATAGAATTGATTAGTGACAAACAAAGACAAAAAGCTCGAAGGCTAGTAAGTTTTTAAAAAGAGAGTAAGAAGTGAAACTTAAAGATTGGATATATTCAATTGCAGCAAAAAAAAAGCCCCCCTCCTTATATCCCGGAGAGAGGCCATCCCAAAAACCGATTTTAAAGCATTCTTAAACTGGATTCGTGAACCAGTTTTTTTATCTTTTGAAAATTAAGTGGGTAGTATAGAACTACCCACTCATTTTCATTTTTTACTGTGAGCTATCTTTTTAAAAGATTAATCAACAATGATCATCTTTTTAGTAGCAGTTTCAGTAGCTGTCTCTAATTGATAGTAAAGAACACCAGTTGCGTTCAATCCTTCTCTGTTTACATTTACAGAGTTGAATCCTTTAGCACCGTCGATTTCTACTAATCTTAAGATTCTACCTGATACATCAAATACTTTCAAAGTAACCTCACCAGCTTCTGGTAAGTTGAAACCAATTGTAGTTTCTGCTTTGAATGGGTTTGGAGTATTTTGGTATAAATCAAATCCGTTAGCAGCAGTTGCGCCATTGAATTCGATAGCTACGTTAAATAAATCAGAACCGCTATAAGCTTCAGACTCTGTGTAACGAGAGTTGATAGCAAATACATCTGAAGTATTAATTGCTGCGTTAGCAACAAAAGTCATAGAAAATAATACTGTATTATCATCTAAAGATACTGAGTTAGTAGCATTCCAAGAAGTTGTAATTACACCCTCATTTAATTTAGTCAAACCGAAGTTTGAAGTTTCTAAACCAGCTAAGTTTGAAGTTACATCAACAAATTCTACGTTCTCAAATCCTAAAGTAAATTGGTAACCATCAATGTTGTTAAAGTCTTTAGCTTTGAAATCAACTGTGAAAGTTTCTCCTTGAGCTACTTTAGTAGCATCTAATTGAAGAGCCAAGTTACCATTGAATGTACGAGTATCAGTTCCTAATAAGCTGTTAGCAACAGCAGTACCGTTAACATCACCAATTTTAACACCAACGAAATCAGCATTAGATGGATCAGTAGTTGTAGCAAGGTCAATAACTTCTGGGAAGTTTTCAGCTAATGGATTGTTAGGATTAACAAAAGTATAATCCGTATCAACAAATCTCCAAGAGTCGTTACCAGCTAATTCATCATCAATGTGAAGAATTAATGCTCTCAACTTAACGATATCCAAAGTAGTAATTGTATTAGTCTTATTAGCATCAGCAGCAATCCATTTGTAAGGAGTATCAAATACTTGAGTTCCTAAAATGTGCTTACTAATTAATACTAAATCATAAGTAGTAACTCCGTTTAAGTAATCAATATCTTTCTCAGGAGTTAAATCATAATCAGAAGGATTCATATTGAAAGAGAATAAACCATTGTTTAAAGTAACAATTGGTGTAGCCATTGGACCAGAGTTATCTGTTAAGTTAACAGTAACATCATCAACAGTCTCTTGGTATTCAGTTTCGATAACACCAGCAACAGTTGGTCCACCGCCACATACAGCATTAGGATCTTGTACGCTAATGAAAGTTGAACAGAAATCAAAGTTTCCGTTAGCATCAGTTACATATAATGTAACTGGGAATAATCCGTCAGCAGGAATATCTGTACATGCAACAGTTAAACTAGTATTAGTTACATCCGTAGAGAATGAGAACTGTAAGTTGCTATAATCAGTACAGTTATCAAATGAACTACCTGATTCGAAATCAGAAGCCCAAATTGTTACCATACCAGCAGAAGGCATTACTGTAGTAGCAATTCCGAAGATACATACTGGAGTAGGTTTCTTAGCATCAGCAACTGTAAAGTTGTGAGTAAATGAAGTAGAATTTCCACATTGGTCATCAACTGTATAAGTTAATGAGTAAGAACCGTTAGCAAAAGCACCAGATGCATTGAATCCAGTTCCAGATAATCCAGTATTGAAAGACCAAGTAACATCTAAATCAGCTTGATCAGTACAATCATCATCAGCTGTTACACTAAATGCAGCAAATACATTTCCACAACCTGAGTCGAAGTTATCAAAAGATGAAGGTGTGTTAACTGCAGTAATAACAGGATCACTAGAGTTAATTACTTTAAGAACCTGAACATGGTGCCATACACCAGGAGTAGCAGGATTCGTTGGATCAGCACCAGCTGGTACTTGACACCAGTCAATTAATATCCACTTACGTAAAATTGTTAAACATGCATCTTGAGCACCAAATCCTAATTCTTGGTCAGTAAAAGTTAATGCGATATTATCACAGTCTCCTTCAGTAAATGTAGGGTAGCTGTAAATTGGAGCTAAATCTCCTGGCTGAAGACCTGTTCCACAAGTATTTACAGTAAAATCTAATGGGAAGTTAATAGTATTTCCATCAAATGGATTTTGATTAGAAACATTAATAGTTTGGATACAAGAAGCTGTTAATCCAACTCCATCAGTAGCAGTCCATACTCTAGTAATAGATCCTTCACCACAATCATTTACAGTATTAGAAATATCATTAAATGTTACAGTTACGCCATCACAGTTATCGATAGCAGTAGCTTCTCCAGTTAATGCTAAATCCATATAATTATCATCACAATCAAGATTTTTGTCAGAAGGACAAATGATTGTTGGAGCTAATTTATCTTGAACTTCAACTTCTACCATACAAGTATTTGTATTTCCTGAAGCATCAGTTACTCTTAATTGTACCATTACTACTGATCCTATATCACAACAGAAGAATGGTGCAAATGGTCCGTAGCTAGTAGCATCATTACCTGAACAAGCTGAATTATCCATTCTTCTTACATCCATAGTAATAGGTCCACAGTTATCAAAACTTCCATCATCAAATGTTGAAGCAGGAATAGAAGCCTGTCCATCAGATCCAATCGATACAACTGTATGCTCATCACAAATTGCAATAGGAGCAATATTATCAACAACTGTAACATCGAATGTACAATCAGAAACATTTCCACAATTATCTGTAACTGTAACAGTTACTGTATGAGTTCCTGCAGGAACATCAGATAAAATACCATTGTTGATACTTCCTACTGTAGAAGAAAATACAGTAGAAGCTACACCTGAACAATCATCAGTAGATACAACGCTAGGTAAAGCTATATTTCCAGAACAAGCATTTGAACTTGCTCCCATAGTAATATCAGAAGGACAAGTGATTGATGGTCCATTAGTATCTAATACTTCGATAATTTGAGTATGCTCTTGAGTTGTGTTTGTACACCAGTCAATTGCAATAAACTTACGTAATATTTTTTTAGAACCTTCACAGATATCAACTACGATATCTGCCTCAGCAGTATAAGTAATATTTCCACATTCAAATCCTGTTGGAGCACCAGTTGTTGCTGCATCAGGAGTTTGAGAACAATCAATTACGATATCAGCAGGGAAAACAATAGTCGCTAAAGTAGCACGTTGTCTGAAGTAAGTAGAAACACATGTTGTAGAGTTTCCACTTGCATCTTCTGCAGTCCAAGTTCTAGTAATAATTTCACTAAAAGCTCCAGTACATCCCATATCTTGTACAACATCTTCAAAAGTTACAGTTGGGTTAGCATCACAAGCATCAGTTACAGGAACTGCTGGGAATGATTGAGCATACTCAAATGTTCCACTAAATGAACGTGGATTAAAGTTACCGTTAAATAATCCATTTGAAGCTGTACCTGTAGTTATAGTTACAGTACCATCAGTAAATGTATTAGTTGCATTTGTATAAAAATGATCAGAAGTTAAAGCATGTAGAGCTACTCCAAAAGTTCCAGATGGAATAGAAACAGTACCCGTTGTAGGAGTTAAAGTTCCGTCACCTTGACCAGTAGAGAAAGGTCCAGCAGTAGCATCAACTTGACCAATTAAAGTCCAACCAGCTGCTGCATTAGTATTACCAACATGAGTACCAGGAATGATATAAACATCAACTAAAGTTGCTTGACCTATATTCATATTAGCACTAAAATCAATTGGAAATGCTGATCCGTTTGTAAGATCAAAATATACTGTACCACCTACAGCTCCTTGGTTATCAGTACCATTAGCAGGTGCACCCTGAATAGATCCAGCTTGAGAATTTTCTGGAGCAGGTACAGTTGGAAGAAAATCAGTACACGCCAACTCAACATCATAACATGTCATTATTGGAGCAATCTTATCTTCTACATTAATGTATCCCCAACAAGGATTTCCAGCAGGATTAGTTACCATTACTTGGTAAGTAACACCAACATCTCCAGGTCCTAATACTACAGGTTGACCTACATTTGGTCCTGAAGCAAAAGTTACTGTGAAATTATCATAACATCCGTAGTTATTTCCTTCTAAAATTTGGTCAGCACCAAC
Organism: Saprospiraceae bacterium; assembly: GCA_023301005.1. GTDB lineage: Bacteria > Bacteroidota > Bacteroidia > Chitinophagales > Saprospiraceae > CAJQQY01. Next base: position 10,157 of record JALZVK010000349.1, read on the forward strand.
AACAGCTTGACAGTTAGCATCTAAGCTAATATTTACTGAGCTATTACAAGTAATATCATTAGAAGTAGGTACATTTTCAATTACTGTATAAGTCCAAGTACAAGTCTCAGCTGTACCAGGTAATGTATAAGTAACTGTTGAAGTTCCAATAGGGAAACCAGATCCGCTAGCAAGTCCTGAAGACAATACTGGCTCAAGAACAGGTCCTATAAAACCAAAGTTACTAATAGTAGTAATACCAGGTCCACCTATTCCATCAGCTGAATTTTGATTAAAACAAAACTCATCTCCAGCAACTAAAGCAACAGTTTCAGCACCAGCATTAGTACTTGCACCGAAACTTCCATTAGTTAATTCTGTAAAAGCGCCATTAACTGTATATCCAAATGGATCCCAGAATTGACCATCAGTTGTAGAATAAGCCCAATCGAAAGAAAGGTCTCCAGCAGAAGCTACAGTAATACATAATAATGCATCACCTCCTCCTCCAGTAGAACCTGTAATAGTTACAGATGCAGGAGCACCAGATACATCTACTGAAGTGGTAGGAACTCCAGTAAAAACCCAATTGGCAACATCAAAATCTCCTGTAAAATCTACAACAGGAGCGCCACAGTTACCTGCTGTGGTAACATTGTAGCCTATAACTGCTTCACATGCACCTGGATCCAAATTAATGATTTGGTCACCAGGACATACTAATGTACAAGGCTGGGCAGTAGCAGAAATTTGCCCAAATACTAATGCCATGCACAACATTAAAAATTTGTTAATATTTTTCATATTTAAACCCTATCAAGGGAATTTTTTTATTAATAAAAAATGTTTGTTTAAAATAATTTTCTTGATACACTAGAATGACAATAAATCAACTATGTCTTGATTTAAATCTTCTACTTGCGCTGGAACAAATCGTCCAACAGGTGCATTTGTAAAATTATTGTGGTTGTTAATAATGGATTGAGATACAGTAGCATTTGCATCTACTATCTGGCGCTTAACACCAGTATAGTATCCAATTTCTGTTTGAACCTGTTTAAGCTGTGCATGGTTCGCATCACCAGTCAAATTAGCTAATTGGCCATTCAACGTAGCGACTTCAGAATCTATCAAGCTAATCGCTTGTGACTCAGTTACATACTGTTGAGCACTTGATTGGACTGAAAATAGAAAAAAGGCAAAAAATAGCGTTACTATTACTTTCCCTTTGCCTAGTCCACTAGTACTCAATAAGTTAATCATGTTTTTCATTGAGATTAAAATTTTAAGTGAGATAATATTATTTAAATTAAGTTCGAAATACATTTTATATCATGGCATAAAATAGCCATTCGACATTGCAACACTTGTTACAAGTCGTTAAATAAGTTTTCAACAATATTGGTAGATTTGGTGTCTGAGAACTAACAATCTTTTAAACAAATGAATATTTAAAAGGAGGGTGTTTGCCTCAAAACAATTTCGATTTTAGATATAAGAGTTATAATATTTTGGAATATTATCAACTAATTATTCTATTACATATGAGGGCTTATGTCTAAGTAAATTATAGGCATAATACACTACATTCTGAGTAACAGAATCATTGCTAAAATGAAATTAAAACGGTTTGTGGGTAAAAATTTTCGGTAAGGGATAAGCTATGAAAAGTAAAGAAATGATTTAAATCCTTTTCATAACTACTGGCAAATATAAGTAATAAATATTAATCTGAATACATTCTCGATAAATATTTACTTAAAAATAAGAATAAAGTTTTACAAAGTAAATGTTTTTGAAATTTTATTTTCAACTTAAACACAGAATTAATCAATTTCATGTCTCTCTTTCTCTCAAAAATCAAGTATTACTTAACTGATGTTACGCAAATATTTAAAGCCCTCTGACTCAACTTTTTTCCTTGATGAAAAAAAATTAGGCTAGAGGATTATCTTTGCGTAACATGAGTTACTTAATACAAATCTCTAACGAACTATAAAAAAAGCTGAAAATTTACTAGGAAAATGACCTTCCATAATTAGAAAATAATTTCCCTGAATTATATCTTTTACATCTAAGCTTATCAAGCCATTATTTTCAAAAACTTCCTCTTTCCATTGACGAACTATACGACCATCTGATGTTACTATCTTAAATTGAACATTCTGATTCGTTTTTGAAAAATATTGAAGTCTCATTATTTCATTAACAGGATTAGGGTAAATGACATTGATACTAAATAATTCTTCTGATTGAATATTAAGTACAACTATATTAGAATACTTGAAAGATCCATCATTATCCATCATTTTAAGGCGGTAATAGTATCGACCTGCATGTGGAATATTTTCATCTAAAAAACTATACTGATTAATCGATTGCTCTCCTTTTCCAAGCTGAAATCCTATATTTTGATAGGTTAAACCATTCGGACTCCTTTGAATTTCAAAACCTTTAAAGTCTATTTCGGAAAGTGTTGTCCATTGTAATCCTACTTTTTTGTCATTTATAATATCTCCAGAAAAGTGAGTTAAATCTAAAGGCAATGGAGCATTATTTCCTTCTAAAGCAAAGAATGTTTGATTAGCTGCTACATTGTAAAATTTATCTATATTTCCTCCTAACCACTTTACAATTAAGGTGTCTACAAAATTTGAATTACCTAATCCAAAGTGAATCTTATCCGAAGTTTGTCCCATATAACCTTCTCCACAATGTTTTGAACGGATATATTTATTTCCATTTATATAAATTTCGACCATGGCTCCTATCCCATCTTTATTACTTGTCGTTCCTTCTAATCTAATCTTTAGATAATTATTAGGATTGCTACTTTCATTTTTCCAAAGGTGGAAATTCTCATTACCATAGTGACTTACTGCAATATCCAACATACCATCATCATTATAATCCCCTACTGTATTACATAAACTTAAAACAGTATCTCCTGGAAAACCATTTGGTAAAGGTTCAGTAAAAACGCCACTACCATTATTGACATATAAAGCATTCGGCTTAGCTGCTTCATTATGAAACGCACTTACATATAGATCCAAATCTAAATCATTATCATAATCAAAGAAATTAGCTCCCCAACCTACTCTATCGAATACTGTACCTGTAGCAGCAGTAGCATTAAAAAAACTATCTACTGGATATTCATTTCTTAACATAACATTCCCTCCTCCTCCCATTCCTGGTGTATTAGTAACATATAGGTCAATATCACCATCATTATCATAATCTGCACCACCCGAATTCATAGCATCTATATTTATATCAGTTCCAGTAGATGCACTTACATCTGAAAATGTACCATCTTGATTATTTTTAAATAAAGTATTATTAAATTGTACCCGATCGGAAATCACATATATATCTTGAAATCCATCCAAATTATAATCAAAAAAGAATCCTGTAAAATGTAGTCTTACACCATCACCTGTTCCAGTTAAAAATGTAGTATTGGTAAATGTACCGTCACCATTATTCCTATACATATAATTAGTAAAAGTACCTGAATACTCATTATTTAAGATATATAAGTCCAAATATCCATCATTATCATAATCTCCAAAAGTTGCTCCTACCGAAGGATCACTTATAGGGGTTATTCCCGCAGATACTGTTACATCTGTAAATGTTTGATTTCCATTATTTCGATATAAGCGATTCACTCCGTCAATTGCAGTTGCAAAAAAGTCTTTGTCTCCATCATTATCATAATCAACCCAAAGTACTTGTTTGGTATAACTAGTATTAGTTACAAATGGAGCAATCTTAACGAAAGTCCCATTATTATTTTGATAAAAATAAATATCACTTCCTGTTGGAGTTGCAAAAGTTATATCATCATCACCATCATTATCAAAATCACAAAAACTAATACCACCTCCAAAAAAAAGGGAACTTCCAAAATTATCATTAATCCCTTCGTCTTGAGCTACCTGTGAAAATGTTTGAGCCTGAATACAATAACTTATTCCCATAAAAAGAAGAACCGTCATTAATCTTGTCATTGCTATTAAAATTTAAAAATTTTAGAAGATAGGTAATAAATAACCTACATCCCTAATGATTTACTTATGAGGGTAACGGTAGTGGGAAAGAAAATAGAATAGACTTTAAAAATAATAAAAAATTTGAGCCTTTTATAACGTATTATCTTTTTTTTTGAAAATAAGCTCTACCCTTGAATCATATAAAAAAGTACTAATAATTATATTAATAATTTACTCACTTTATTCTTGTTGAAATCTCATTATCAGTCCATTTTAACTAAAAAATCACCATTTAAGGTAATCTTAACTAATCTGTCCAACCTTTGTCCTACCCTCGTCTAACCCTTGTCCATATTGGTTTTTTGGTAAATACTGTTTTAACTCTGAAATTTGTAATGACAATTGTAACGACAATAGTCGCATTCAAAATATAGGGTTTTAGTTAGGTTTTTTTCTCGGCGCAGGGTGATAACTATTAAATAGTGAAAGTGAATAAGGTCTGAGGTCTCAAAGCTCATAGTTATTTAAAAGTCGTCACTCCGCCGTATTTGATTTATAATTTAAACAGAAGTTGTTTTAAAAGTCTGATGAGATTAGAAAAAATAGATTTTAGTTCTAATCGAGGCTTTTTTTGAGGTGAATAGCATTGCTATTGACCGATAAAAAAACGAAGAGTAGAGGTAAAAGATGTTTTTCTAAACCATCTAGACTTTTAAAATAACTTCTATATATATATATAGGCTTTGCCTCCTTCTTACTCTAAAATATTCCAAAACCGTTTATTACTTTTTTATGAGACACTATCTCAAAACCGTTTACTTAAGTTTCCAAAAATCGTTTTACATGGTCTTTGAATTTAGAAATTATATCAAAGACAACCTGAAGAGGTCATCCCAAAACTAATTTTAAAAGTTACATTCTTTAATATAATTATAGATTGTAATTTTTATTAAAACATTTTATCTAAAAAATCTAATTCACAAGTTGATTAGAGTAACGTGTACCCCCGCACTTACTCTTCCATGTGAAGTATGAAATTTTATAATGGTGATAATTTCCCTCAATAGAATTTTACAACCAAAGTTCAATATTGATTCTATCATCCATTATTTAAAGAGCGTGTGATAGGTTGTTTGTCCTGACAGATTCATTTTGAACTGTCGGGATTTTTTTTTGCAAATAGCTTTGAGAAATTTGTGCAGTTCTATACATTAAAGACCTCTGTGAAATAATCTACTAACTTAGAGCGTGCTGAGGAATTATATTTTGACTAAAAATCTAATTCGACATATACAACACCTTCCAATTAATTCGGTATTACAATTATTATCAAAAATCCAATCTGTCCTACCCTTTTTTTCCAATTTCTTCTAGAAAGACATTGAAAAACCTTGCATTTAATACCTTTTTCACACTTTTTAACAATTACGTCCAAGCTTTGTCTAACCCCTGTCCTACCCTTGTCCATATCGAATATTAGGATTAAGTGGTTATAACCCTGACATTTGTAATGACAATTGTAACGACAAGAGTCGCATTCAAAAAATAAAGTTTTAGTTAGGTTTTAAC
>JALZVK010000350.1 GCA_023301005.1 Saprospiraceae bacterium
TAGAATAGAGATATTCAGATTTCCTTTTAACTAGATTGATCAATAAATTATTAGTATCAAGCTAGGGAAATTGAATTTACTTCATTGAAATGTTATACTAAAAAACCATACATAAAAAATCAAAAGAAGAATTGCATGTATCAGTTTGTAAACGTTTGTAGTTAGTTATAGAGCTGGTTTTCAATTGATTGCATACTTGATTAGAAATTCATTATCAAAATTGATTTAAATACCTTTAGTAAGAAGGTTCATTTATACACTAGTTAGGTACAAGCTAAAAATTTAACTAAAATAGAAGTAATAGTTTAAAAGGAATCAAAAAACAATACATAACGGGATGAAAATATTCTTTTTACAAGCACAAAATGGTGATTCCATTGCCCTTAGTTTTTGCGATGATGAAAGTAAGCCAAGAAATATTGTAATTGATGGTGGCAAAGAGGTCACTTATTTTAATAGGGTAAGAAGAAATGGTCCTTTGAAAACGTTGATCGATGGAATAAAAAACAGAGGTGAAAAAATAGACTTGCTGATTTTATCCCATATAGATAACGATCACATTGAAGGATTTCTTAAATGGTTTGAACAAGATAAAAATGCACATGAATTTGTTGGTGAGGTATGGTTCAATTCTGGAGAAGCTATTGCCAATTATTTGAAAAAACCTAAAAATGAGGATTTAAACCTTTTAATTACTGATGGATCAAATGTTTATACTGGAGTAGATGAAGGAATCGAATTTCAAAAATATCTAAGAAAATATAACCTTAATCTGGACAGACTTATAATGAAAGACTTGAATTGGGAAGATTTTAATTTAAAAATCAAAGTACTCACACCAACTCATAAACAATTGGAAAATTTGCTTGAGTTCTATCATGAAGAAACAGGTGATGTAAGATATACTGCAGCTAGAAACGACTGGTCTAAAAATCTCACCGATATAATAGCAGAAGAAGAAAAACCAACCTTCCGATTTAAACAAGATAGAAGCGAGAAGAATGGAAGTAGTATAACATCATTAATTACTTACAAGGACAAAAGCTTTTTGTTGCTAGCAGATTCACATCCAAAGGCAGTCTGTAATGCTTTAAAGGATTTGGGATATACTAAGGAAAATCCAGTGAAGGTTGAGTTTGTGCAGGTTGCTCACCACGGTAGTAAGGCGAATAATAATAAAGAGTTGTTTGAGCTAGTCGATACTCAAAACTATATCATCAGTACAAATAGTTCAGGACACGGTCATCCACATAAAAGTGTTATTGCCAGGATTGTTGCAAAAAACCCTAAAGCAGTCATATACTCAAACTACGAGAGAGTTGCAGATAATATATTAACAGAAAAGGATAAAATGGACTACCCAGATGTTCAAGTTAAGCTAATTTCTGAGTTCAATATTGAAGTATGAGTGCGAACATTTTAAAAAAACATACGGCAAAAGTAGGCACTGGTAGTGGATGCGTGTTTCAGCCTATGGATGAAAAAAGCACTTACATTCTAACTGCTAAACATCTTTTTCAACACAAAAATCAAGACACTGGGAAATATGAAGAATTCTTGGCCGATGGAAGTAAAGTACCCGTTATTTTTTTAGAGTTTGATGGGAATAGTTGGAATAGCACTTTAGAAAATTTTACCATGGAGCTTGAAGAAAATTTCTTTCCTCATCAAGATGCGGATGCTGCAATTCTGAAAATACCTTTGCGTAAAGGCTACGATAATATCCATGTAAGAAAGACAAGGGTAAAAGATGGTTATCATCTTTGTGGATTTCCTGGTTATTTACAGTTTCAGCCAACGTTAAGCTCACAATATGATTCACAAGAAATTCAAACATTTTTGTATTCAGATGATTTTTTTGAACTGGCTCAACTTGAAACATCTACAATCAATTATAGTGAGATAGAAGGATTTTCTGGAGGAGGACTTATGATCTCTGATGATAGTAAAAATGTCTTTTTGACTGGCATTCAAAGTCGAATGGCAAAGGAAAAATTAAATTTAGACTTTGGCAAAATTGGGTTTGTACCTATAAAATATTTTGAAGAAATCACTGAGACTTACAAAGCTGACGGAAAACTTGAAGAATTACTCCCTGTATTTCTCAAATCCTTTGTTTCGCTTATTGGAGATGCTTTTCAACTTGCATCTGCGGGAATAAATAAGGAAGAAGCTGCACTCTCAGAACTACTAATGGCAAAGGCTCAATTTATACAGCAAAGCGATTTAACACCGTTAGAATTCAGGTCATTTTTGGGGGAACAGCGATTATTGATAAAAGACCAAGACAATGTTGAGTTGAAACGAAAAAAGGTTTGGACGTTTTGGTTGGAATTACTGGTGATCCTGAATATTGTAAAAGATAAAGTTCTTAATGTTGAAGATTTAGAAGATATTTTGAATAAAATTCGTTTTTTCTATTCAGATACTGACAAAGATTTTCTTACGACTCATTTACAAGATTTATGGAAATTGGATTATAGAGATTTGGAAGATGAAGGGCTAGTTATTTTTGCGTCCAAACAAATCTACCAAGGAACAGGCAGAGAAGGTGTGATGGATTTACGTGAAATTATAACAGATATATCTACTGCTCGAAGGGTTTTTGAAAATGAGCAAAGTCAAGCAATTGCTACAGGTACAATTGATATAGTCGAAGCAAGAGATTTTCCATTTGACCGCTTTAAATATTCAAGTCTTACGACATTTAAAGAATATGCAGCTCTGCAACTTGATGCGAGTTTCTTGGAAATGAAACCGGCTGACTGCTACCCATTACTAAAAGAATTATATGAAAGACTCTTACCATAATATAACGGAAATATTTGAAAATGATTTTCCAGAAACGTCAATTGAAAACTCAATTGTTGAATTGGAGAAAGGTAGAGCTCATTGTATTTTCATTAAAATACATGATGAGAAAATTTTGTTTAAAAACTGGAAGAGCATTGCCAATAGCATTGCATTGAATTATCAAAAATACCTTCAAACAAGTTTTGAAAAATGGAATATCTATTTGTTTTATTTGATGTCAGAGGCTCTTGAGGATTTGAACTTAAAATATACCATAGAGAACAACACATTTTCCAGCCGAAAAATCATAGAAGATGCTTCATTGTCGGCTGAAGTGCTTATTAAAAAACATGTTATTAATGAGTTGAGCTTAGATTCTGATGTACGTAGAACCACATCATATAAATTTTCACGTAATTCTATCATTTACGATGTTCTGAAAGATAAGACTATAAAGAAAAAGAACATTTTGACAGAACAATTAAATCTTGCCTACTCGGAATTGATTAATTTATATAGACAAGAGGAAGAATGAAATTTAATTCAGTAGAGATATCAGGCTTTAGGATTTATGAGAATTCAGAGGATGCCAACTTCAATTTTATAACAGAAGATGGCAAAACAGCAGATTTTGTATCTCTTTTCGCACCTAATGGCTTTGGCAAGACATCTTTTTATGATGCAGTAGAATGGGCCGTGACGGATTATGTTGGGCGTTTTTGGGTAACAAAGAGTACAGAAAAGTCGCTAAAGACAATGAGACGTCTTACCTCTAAACAAGTTTCTCTTTTTAAAAACAGGAACTCTGATAACAAAACTTGGGTAAAAATCTTTGACGCTGAGAATAAGCTTTACAAAGAAAACCATCTTGAAGTAGCGAAGCAACGCGCAAACGATGCTAATTTAAAGAGTAAAGATGATAAAAATTTTGCTAGGGTTATTCTGTCCCAAGAAAGGATATCAAGATTCTTAAGAGAGATCGATGGGAAGGAGCGCTATAAAAAATTTATAGAAAGCAATCCAGAATTAAGCGAAATCGATGTTTACTACCAAAATGTTATTGCACTTTCGAGTGCCAATGATAATAAGATAGATACATTAGAAAAAGAGATAAAAGAATTTCAGGTCCGCATTTCGGACACGCAAGAAAAAGATCTTTTGTCTAAGGTGAATAGGCAAATAACAGATCTTAATAGGTTTGAAAAGAAATACTCATTGAATGAAATTGAAATTACGGCTACTCAAAAAGAAATTTCAGATTTTCAGGATGCTCTAACCGATATAATTGCTGATGATTCTGAAATTAAAGCATTAGCAAAACTACTTATATATTCTCAGTTAGCACAAAATGGTGATACTGACTTTCTCTCATGCAAACAATATTTTAAAGAGTTAAGGAATTTAACAGATACAGTTGGAAGGAAGAAAATAATAAATGAGAACCTACTTGATTTCAAAAAACTTGCAGCTACGATTAATGAAATAGCCAATAAGGAAAAGTTAAAGGCAGAAATCTCAACACAATTAAAAGCATTGCACGAGATTGACAAAATAATTCCTTCTTACAATGATACACTATCTAAAGTCGCAGCGAAAAATGAGATCAAAAATCAACATCAGCAAAAATTAGTAAAGCTTCGAGTAGATATAGAAGAAAGTAATCGCAAGCTAATAGAAATTGAAGGTGCTAGCAAGAAGTTTGAAAGACAACGACTGGAAGTTAATGAACAATTGGTAAAGATTCCTGAACTAAAGAGAACCTATGAGGCTCTAATAAAGTCAACAAAGTTATTAAATAAAGAGCTTGAGTCACAGCGTCAGAAAGCTTTAAAATCACAAACGAGCAATTCTAAAATTGAAGAAGAGGTCAAGGAATTAGAAAAAGTTATCAGGGAATTTGATAAAGGTCTATATTTTGAAATCAGTCTAGACAACAATAAAGAGCAAATAAAGAATTTCAAACAGCTTAATACACTTGAATTACAACTATCAAACTTAAAGAAGGCACTGCAGTCCATGCAGGAACGTATTGACTCACAAGAATCGCTTAATAAAAGTCTCGATGAATTCATTGCTTCTGGTCTTGCAATTGTAAACAAGCAAGAAACTGATACCTGCCCTCTTTGTGAACAGACTTATGATAATCATCAAGCCCTGGTAGATAAAATAATGAACAATAATGCCCTTACTGAATCCATCAAGGCATTACTAGAAGAACGTTCAAAAAAGCAAGTAGAAATAGATGCGAATGTAGCTACAGTAAATAAACTATCAGAAGATATCAAGCAGTTTTACTTGCAAAAGTTGACTGATTTACAAAATCAACTAAAAGTTGATAAAGAGCTAAAAGAAACAGCACAGTATGTACTAGATGATTTGGCCAATAAATTGAATGCAAAAAATGATAGACTTATAGATTTAAAATCAAATTTTCAAGAAGATACTATTGACGCTTATGAGAAAATTCTCAGGGCGAATTTAGAGGATATTCAAACATCTAAAACATCTGGAGATATAGAAATTAAAGGAAAGAAAAAAGCCCATGAAAAATTAGAGTCCAACAAAAATGAGCTTTCAGAAAGCATTGAACTTCTGAATTCTGAAATCAAGAATTTAAAAAATAATAAAGATTATGATAAAGTCGTCCTATGGTTAATTAAAAATGACCAAAGTGTAGAAACAATAGCTGACTTTGTTAAAAGTAAAATCCAAAGTGTCAAGGGTCAGTCCGATGAGTTAGGTGATGTTTTGAAAATTCTCAAAAAATATTTAGAGGAGCTAAAAGAACAACTAAATAAATTCGATCAAGAACAACTAAAAAAAGACTTTGAAGAAGTTGAGAAGAAAATTCAAATTTTGGAATCTCGCATTACAGCTTACGAAAGTCATCTGAAAAATAATCTACAAATAACTGCAAATGGCCTTACCAGTGAAGCGCTTAACAGATCTTTTAAAACACATGAATCTGAAACAAGAGAGAGATTAAAAAAGGAAGAAGACTACAGGATAGAAATAAATAAACTTAAAGGATATTCTGATAATATTCTTCCTTATTTACGGTCAGAAAAAGCTAAGGTAGATCTAGAAAATACAGAGGACGAGGTGACATTTTTAAAGGACGTGGTAAGTCAGTCTCTAAAAACAGAGATTGAGAAGACTAAAAACCATTTAGACCAAAAGATTAAAAATTTCTTTTACGAGGATTTAATAAATGAGATTTATGGGAAGATTGACCCACATCCTAGCTTTAAATATGTAAAGTTTATAGCAACCTTTTCTAATAATGCCCCAAGTCTTGATGTATATGTGACAGTGCGCACAGAGAATGATGACAAGGATAGTCTAATCCCAAATTTATATTTTAGTACAGCTCAAATCAATATTCTGAGCCTCAGTATTTTTCTAGCCTCAGCACTTAATTCGAAAACTTATGATTGCATTTTTATAGATGACCCAATTCAATCTATGGATAGCATAAATGTGCTTTCTACTATAGATTTGTTGAGAAGCATAGTGGTGAATAATAAAAAACAAATAATCTTATCAACGCATGACGAAAATTTTCATAATTTGCTTAAGATGAAGATTCCAACAAATTTATTTAAATCTAAGTTTTTGGAATTAGAGTCTTTTGGTAAGCTAAAAAAGTTAAGTAATTTTTAGATAAGATATATGAGTGCCAGAAAATGAGATTGAAGAATACGTATGCTGAAACGGAAAAAGCCAGTACCTAATCGAGTAGACGGCCTCGACTAGATTTGCTAGCCGAGGTACGCCTCTCACACCACCGTTCGTACGGGTTAGAGATTGTATTAGCTGCAAACAGTTGTTTGCAGCTCAATGGCTATTTTTGTCCACTGGACAAAAATTATTGCATATCGTCATCTCACAGTGCACCAAATCGAAGTTTAAATTTAGAGAAGTAAGCAACCATAGAGATGTAAGCTCTTTGCTTAAGTCTTGCTACTGTCAATGTATTTTTGAGCATCGGACTTTGAGCAACTGCTCAAGCGCGTTCTGCTCCATGGATAAGTTGTTCCATTTTCAATTCCTATTTTGACAAGATTCTTACGTTTACGTTCAGGCTGGCTTACTCGCCCGCTTGCGGCTCTCTTGATTAGTGGCCCACTTGACCACTAAGCTAATGGCTAAATCCGTTCTTAGTCATGTCAGATTCAACACCTTACTCGGTTTCGTTATCATTCATCTACCTTTCACCCTCCTCCTTCCCTACCAACCCCAAATTCCCCTCATGAAACTTCCCCATCACCTGCGGAAAATCAAACCGCTTCACATACTCCTCAAAATCAAACAAAGTCTTCCCATCACAGTGCTCTTTAAGCCTTCGCAAATAATCAAAAGAATCTTCTACTCGCTGCTTCATGTCTGATAGACTACTAGTATAGTCCCCATGCCCAGGAATAAGCAGCGCTACCCTACCCGATGTTATTATCGAAGAAAGTAGTTCAAGAGATTTGATATACTCGGCATAGCTGTAGTATAAATAAGGGAATTCAATATTGCTGAGGTAGTCTCCTGCTATGAGTACTTTTTGAGTTGGATCTAGTAGAAAGATGCTGTCATCATTGTGGCCTAGGAGGTAACCAACTTGGTATGCTTTGTTTCCCAGACGAAGGGTATCTTGGGTCTCTTCAATGACGATGTCAATACTTGGATACGCTATTGGGTATTCTCGTTTGGTATAATTGTCATCATCAATGGTGGCAATTTTATCTAGGATGCTTTGTTTTGCTTTTTGATTGACAAAATTTCTGGAGGCGATGGTCTTGTAGCCTTCGAAGAAATTATAGCCGATGATATGGTCATAGTCACTGTGGGTAAAGAATAAGTACTTATCCTTCTTCTGGTCAAGCTTCGTGATGTAGTCTTGGATGAATTGCAACTCTATGGGGAACCAATTGGGGTCCACTAGCACTATATGATCTTTGGCTATGAGCAAGCTTGTAGTCGTGCGGAAGAGGGCGCTTTCGAAAATGACTAGAGTCTTGGATTCGAATTGGATTTTCATAGTATCATGTTATAAATGCAAGCCGCATTCTGTTTTGGGACTGTTGTTCCAGCGACCGTCTCGGCCATCTCCTGGGATAGTGCA
>JALZVK010000351.1 GCA_023301005.1 Saprospiraceae bacterium
GAGTAGGAAATAAATAATCTCTTCAATCGGGTAGACTATTTAATTCCTACTCCCTAAATAGAAAATCATCTTCTCTGCTCTCTCAGTAAAACGTTCTCTGATCTCTTCTCTAAAAAATCATCTCAGAAAAAAACCATACTTAAATGGATCATCAGGGTCAATTAAAAATGCATGTTGTCCTGTAACATGAGCAGTACCTTCTACTTGTGGAATTACAGCATCAAATGATCCATACTTTTCTTTTCGAACAATTGAGCCTTTAAATACGCTTCCTGTGATACTTTCGATTGTCATCGTTTCTCCGATTGTGATTTCATTTCTAAGAAAATGAATAGGCATTCTACCCGACACTCCCGAACCTGTAGGACAACGATCCACTTCGCCTTCGGCAAATATGCAAACATTGCGACTATCTATCCCTTCACTTACAGGACTTCCTATAAATATAGTTCCATATAGAAAACTTAAATCTTCTTCGAAAGGATGTTTGATATTCGAGTTGGTTTTCATTACAGCTCGTTTGATGTCCATTCCTTTTTCGATAAGTAAACTATAATTTTCAGGAATCAATGGAATGTTTAATTTATCAGAATCGACATAAGCATAAAATGCACCTCCATAAGCCAAATCATATTCTACTTTTCCTAATCCTTCCACATCAACTGTTTGATCAAGTGCTAATACAAAAGATGGAACACAATGAAAATAGACACTTTCGACTTTTCCGTTTTTAACTTTTACAAAAGAATGAATACGTCCGCAGGGCGCATCTATTTTGATATGAGTTTCGGGAGATGTAACAGTTACCCAATTCATTTGTACAGCTAAGGTCGAAATTGCAATTATCGCATGACCACACATCGTACTATAACCTTCATTATGCATAAATAGAATTCCGAAATCGCCATCTTCATCATTGGGAGGTAGGAGAATACAACCATACATATCAGCGTGACCACGAGGTTCGTGCATTAATGCTTTTCTTAAATAATCGTAATTCTCTTTGATATAATTTCGATATTCTAATATAGAGTTTCCTTCTAAGTATGGAAACCCACCAACAACGACTCTCAGAGGTTCTCCACCTGTATGCATATCAATAGTCTTTATTTGGTGCCAATTATCAGGAGGATTGAAATTCTGGCTAGTTTGTAATTTATCTAAAAAAGAAGGCATTGGTTAAAATCTTTGATGTTCAAAAAAAAATGTTTTTCTTTGCAGTCTCAAAGCTAAGAAACGATAAATAAAAAAATAGTTGTTTCTTAAATTTCATAGAATACTAAAAAAAAAATAACATGTCAGGACATATTGAAAATGCAGGAAGAAAAGGATATTGTATGATGTATATCTTTTTGTTTTTCTTCGTAGTTTTTGCGACTTGGGCATATGTATATTGGAGTAATTTTGATTTGACTTTTTAGTCAAAAGTGTATTACTTCTTTTATAAAAAATAAACCCGCTCTTTTTCATTTCGAAAAAGAGCGGGTTTGTTTATGTAGTTTAATGATTATAATTAATTACGAATAATAATCAAAGGAAGTGTCATATCTCCATGATTAGCACTTTTTAATTTTATAAAATAAGTTCCACTATCTAGCTGATTTGTAGAAACTTCAATAATTCCTTCAGCAACTTCTTCTATTGACTTTTCTAATAATAAAGTTCCTAAAGAATTAAAAAGTGAGATTTCTAAATTATCACCTATATAAGATTTAGTATCAATCTTTACATAGTTTTCCGCAGGATTAGGATAAATCATAAGAGATTGATTAGGTGAAGAGTAATTCGTTTGTGGAGTATTAAATCCTCCAGATTGTAAACATCCCATTACTTCAAATTCTGCTAAAGTGATAAATCCTGATCCTTGTAATTGAAGTCTTAAATATCTTCCTGTTTCACCAATATTCAAAGTAGTAGGGGCACCTGCTGCTCCATCTTGATAAAAACTCAAAACACCAGGTTGGTTTAATGTTGTATTTAAGTCAGTAGATACAAATGGTTCTTTAGATATTAAGATATGATATTGACTTAAACCTTCCATACAACAATCTGTTCGATTCCATATATTAATAGTTTCAATATCAGCAATAGCTCCAAGGTCAACTTCCCACCAAGCTTCAGATTGCCAATTAGTATTGGTAACAGATTGGGAGATCCAAAAATTACCATCTGTATTTCCATCTACAGCTCTAAAAGAAGTCGCTCCGACTTGAGTCCCTGATTGTTGTGTAGCTTTATTCAAAGCGATATTTGTAGGAGTAGGACAATTAATTACAGTTCCTTCTATTTCAAAATTTCTAAAAATACTAGGAGCAGGAGCGTATTGATTATTTCCTGTTTGACTTGCTTTGATAGATACGCTGCCAAGAGTTCCATTGATAGTAACCATATTTCCATTGATAGTTACTGGCCCTGATACTACTTCAAAAGTTACAGGTAACCCTGAAGTAGAATTAGCATTAAGAGAGAATGGTACATCTGTGGTTAACTTATTAAAGATAAAATCAAAAAAGATACTTTGGTCTTCTAAAGAAGTAGAATTATCACAACCAAAAATCTCCACTTCTGCGATGCCTAAAAATCCAGATTCTGCTAATTGAATTCGTACATAACGACCTTCAACATCTAAGTTAATAGCAGTTGGAGTACCAACTATATTTTCATAATAGAAAGTAGAAAGATTAGGTTGATTGTCTAATACATCATCTAAGTTATTAGAGGTAAAAGGATCATCAGAAACCAATATGTAAAATTTACTAAAAAACTCATCACAACAATCTGTTCGATTCCAGAGTTTTATTTCTTCTAAATTAGTTACACTTCCAAGGTCAACTTCCCACCAAGGTTGGTTACTCCAGTTAGTTAAAGAAACTGAATTTCCTCCCCAAAATGCTCCGTCAGTATTTCCATCAACTGCGTTGCTTGACGCTCCGTTAGATTGAGTACTTGATTGATTAGTAGGTTTTCCCTGTGCTATATTTTGAGGATTATTACAACCTACTGAAGTTGGTTCGGTAACTTCAAAAGATTGAGTTACTTCAGGTGCAGGTAAAAAATTATTGTCACCTACTTGAATGGCTTTGATGGTTACTGTACCAGGCGTACCACTTAAGTTAACTGAATTTCCATTGATAGAAGCGGGGCCTGATATTAACTCAAATGAAACAGGTAATCCAGATGTAGCATTAGCATTAATACTAAAAGGATTGTCAGTTGTTAACTTATTAGGAATAGCATCAAATGAGATTGTTTGTGACTGTTGAGATACAATATCATTAGGGCAACCTAAAACTTCCACTTCTGCAATTCCGATAAATCCAGATCCTGATAATTGAATACGGACATATCTTCCTGTTTGCCCTATATTAATTGAGGTTGGACTTCCTACGATATTTGAATTGAAAAAATTAGTAA
This sequence comes from Saprospiraceae bacterium, assembly GCA_023301005.1. Taxonomy (GTDB): domain Bacteria; phylum Bacteroidota; class Bacteroidia; order Chitinophagales; family Saprospiraceae; genus CAJQQY01. The sequence continues at coordinate 3,415 of JALZVK010000351.1, forward strand.
CACCTGCTTGAGATAATGTAGCATCTAAATCATTAGAAGCAAATGGATCATCAGATACAAAGACATAATAATCTTTGAAAAAATCACCACAGCAATCTGTTCGATTCCAAATATTTATATTTTGAATATTTGAAATTTCTCCAAGGTCAACATCCCACCAAGGTTGGTTGCTCCAAGTCGTCAATGCTACTGATTGACCCGACCAAAAACCACCGTTAGTATTTCCATCTACTGCTCTACTTGATTCTCCGTTAGATTGAGTACTTGATTGAGCAGTAGGTTTCCCTAAGCTCAAATTTTGAGGTGAGTTACATAGTACAGGACCTATGTTACCATTGTTAACAGTAACTTTAATATCATCCATAACGGTATAATATTTTTGTGCACCATTTAAATCATTAGAGTAATCATCTGCTTGGAATTGTAAAATATATTCCCCTTGTGCACTAAATGAAGCAGTAGTGTTATAAGAATTAGGATTGGAGAAATTGACATCTCCAGGTCCAGATAATTTTTTCCATTGTAAATTAAAAGAAGGATTTACAGTTGTATTATGTTCGACTGTTGCAGAGAGATTGGCAACATTTAAATTATTAACACCTACAGAAATATCATCACCTGCATTAATATAATATCCTTGCGTTGTAGGAGCAAACGGAAAAAGGGGATTTTGAGAAGCAGGTATAAATCTTCTGAAAAGATCAAATCGACCTACCCAAAAATCAGAAGGATGTGCATGCCCTAAGTTTAAAGAATGAGTTAAGAATTTTTGCCCACGCAAGGCATTGAAAGTAGCAAATCCAGTAGCGGCAGGAGTAACTACATCTTCATAACTAATTAATGTCCAAGATATTCCCTTAAAGCGACGAGCAAAATATATGGCATCATAATATCTGACTGCATCCGATACAAGAGTTTCATGAGGAGTTGTACCAACTTCTATTCTTGACGCATTAATATAATTAGGAAAACCTCCAGCTCGATCAAATTGTAAACCTGTATTTTGACTTAATACAGGATTACTCATAATAAGATACTTTACCCTATTATCAACTCCTGCTACAATTGTAGAAAGACCAGCACCTTGGCTTACACCCATAACTCCTAGATTAGCTCCGTCAAAATCACTTCTTGTAAAAAGATAATCAATACAACGCACACCTGCTAGGATAGCATATTTATAGTAGAGTCCATCTCTATCTGTAATGTCGTCAGGTTCATAAGCATTAGGGTCAACTACATCAGGTTCGTCATTATGAATAGTAATAGTTAAAGAAATAGTATTTGCTCTTTCAGCTATTTGCGGCTCAGGCAAAGCCATATTAGCTACTGTTCCAAATGGAGGTAAAGTAACAAATGCAGGAAAAGGGCCTTGACCATTTGGAATAGTTAAATAACCATATATTCTTCTATTGTCTATATTGGCTAGATTGATTCTATAAGTAGTAGAGTAATCATTATTAACGAAAAAAGATAATTGAGGGTCTATAGGAATTCCTGATAAAATATTTTTTTGATTACTCCAAAAATTATCGAAGTCCGCAGGTTCGTCAACAAATGCTTCAATATCATAAGGAGAAAACGCTACAGCAGTTGTGGCGGTATTCTCTGATTGTTCTACATCACATATAACAATTCCTGGTTCAGTAGCTTGGTGAGTAACAGTTACAGTTTGTCCAGCAGAAATATTAAATGTTCCAGATGCTATTTCAGGTGCAAAATTGTCATATTTCAAAGTATAGTTAACCGTACCAGAATTATTTGAAGTAATATTAAATGTTGCTGTTTCTCCAACTTCATAATAAGAATCAGGTTGATCAGGAGTAACATTTAATTGGGCAAATACGCAATTACTGAGTAGTAACAGAAAAAGGATCTTTATCAGATTTCCTCTGTGGAAAAAGGGTCTGTACATAATTAGTGTTGTTTTGTTTCGAGGGTAAATAGAACTTTGTAAATAAGTTCTATAAATTAACAAATGTGTATATTCTTTAAAATAAAATTACTTAAAACTAACTTAGGATTTGGGAACAGAAATTTAGAGGTAGATTTTGGAGAGCTACAAAATTACGAAATGTTTTAATAAAAAAAAAGGTATTAAATTCCTAGAAGGGATTCAATACCTTTTTTTTAATATTATTAAAAAAGTACTTATTTAAAGTTATCTGTTATGTATAAATAAACACTTGAAAAATCTAATAAATAGTGTGTGTTTTTGAATGAAAATATTTTAAAACAAAAACGTATTCAATTTATAATTAATACGTCCTAGCAACTACAAATTGACGAGTTATTATTTTTTGCCCATCTATTTTAATAGCAATAAAATATAATCCGTTGTTATAGTTACTCATATCAATCTTTTGTATTGGTTCAAGATTATTTTCAATTGACTTAGTTGTCATTTCAACTCCTCTTGCATCAAAAATTTGGATTTGAGTATTTTTTTCTAAAAATGGCTCAAGATTGATAAATAATTTTTCTTGTGCAGGATTAGGGAAAATTGAAAATCCATGTAGGTCAATGTCGAAATCTAATTCTTTAATATTTGAAAAGAATGTAGTCCCATCTTGTTGTATACATATAAGGCGATAATAATTTTTGCCTAAAAATGGTTCTTTGTCAATATCATCATAAAAATGAAAACCTAAATCATTACTTCTACTATTTGAGATTGCCAACGCTTCAAAATTTAGACCATCTGAAGATTTTTCTAAAATAAAATGATCATTAGTTTTTTCTGTATTAGTTGACCAATTGATCTGCACTTCTCTATCAATTAGATCTGCTTCAAAAAGTAAAATATCAGGTTGAGCAATTAATGTAGAAGTATTGTTATTAATATTATTTCCAGTACAACCTATAATCTCGACTTCTGCTAAAGCTAAGAATCCTTGATCCTGTAATTGTATTCTTATATATCTTCCCGTTGTATTAATAGGAATAGTAGAAGGGTTGCCTGCAATAGTATTTTGGAAAAAACTGGTTACACCTGATTGGTTAATAGTTGTATTTAAATTAGTAGAAGAAAAAGGAGAATCAGAAACCAAGATGTAGTAATCTTTTAATTTATCTAAACAACAATCTGTTCTGTTCCAAATATTTATTTCATCAATAGTTGATACCGTTCCAAGGTCTATTTGCCACCAAGGATTTTGTTCCCATTTTGTTAAACTAACACTCTGTGCAGGATTCCAAAAAGCACCTTCTGTATTTTCATCAATAGCATTTGATGCATTTCCACTAAATTGAATACTACTTTGAGTAGCAGTTCCTGTAGGTGCAATGTTAGAAGTAGAATTACAACCGCCGTTTCCACCAGTACTACCACCACCGCCAGTACTAGTACCGCTACAACCTAAAATTTCTACTTCTGCCAAACCTAAAAATCCTTGACCTGATAACTGAATTCTAACATATCTTCCTGATGAATTAATATTTATAGTTGAAGGAGCATCTGCAATTCCTGATTGGAAAAAATCAGTTACTCCAGTTTGATTCAAAATATCATTTACATTAGAAGAGTTAAATGGAGAATCGGATATAAAAATATGATATTGGCTTAAAGCACTTTCGCAACAATCTGTTCTATTCCAAATCTTAATTTGTGATATATCAGAAACACTTTGCAAATCAACTTCCCACCATGCATTATTTGTCCACCTAGTTAAACTTACAGAGTTACCTCCCCAAAAATCTCCATTTGTATTTCCATCTACAGCGCGAGATGAATTAGCATTGAATTGTTCACTATGTTGTTGAGTCGGTTTATTAAGAGCAATATTTGTTGGATTATTGCAATTGTTTCCGCCACCGCCACC
>JALZVK010000352.1 GCA_023301005.1 Saprospiraceae bacterium
GACATGGCATTCACTAAGATATTTTGATTATAACAATCATTAAAATATACTTCACCACCTACGACAGGAACTCCAAAACAATTTCCATAATCGCCAATTCCACTTACCACACCTTTCACTAAGTGTTGTGTATGCTTTCTATCTATATTTCCAAAACGTAAAGAATTCAACGCAGCAATCGGTCGAGCACCCATTGTAAAAATATCTCTATGAATTCCACCAACTCCTGTAGCAGCACCTTGATAAGGTTCGATAGCAGAAGGGTGATTATGAGATTCGATTTTAAAAGCACAACCTAATCCATTACCTATATCGACGAGTCCTGCATTCTCTTCACCTGCTTCTACAAGTAATCGATCGCCTTCTGTCGGAAGAGTTTTTAGAAGGGTAATAGAATTTTTGTAAGAACAATGTTCACTCCACATAACAGAATAAATACTCAACTCTGTAAAGTTAGGAGTACGTCCCATTATCTCTTTGATTTTTTCAAATTCATCTGCGGTAAGACCTAAATTTTTAGCTACTTCAACGCTTACTTGTGGTTCTGTGATTTGCATATTTTAATTATTGATTTTCTCAAAATGCAAAGATAGTTTTTAGGAATGAAGAATGAATAATGATTGAGGGAAAAATTATTAACAGAAAAATAAGTGATAAATAATTTATGCAAATAGTTTGAAGATATTATGAATATTATATATTTATATTTATATTAGCTACATTATCAAACTAAAAATTTATAAGCATGAAAAAATTAAAAATTTTATTTCCTTTTTTACTTCTTATTTTTTTGTTTGCTTCTTGTACTGAAGGTAGTCGAGTTAACGAGGCATTTAATGTTCAAGAGCAAATGGAATTGATGCAACAAGATCCTGTTGTTATTGATTATTTTGAAGCTATGGCTAAATCATATAAAATCTTGGGAGAAGATTTGGGTGTAGTTGGACATCAAAAGTATAGGGGCTTATTAAAGGAAGAAAATGCTAACAATTGTAATGTGAATTTTGAGGTTTTTGAAGAGAATGAATCATTTAAGAAATTTGCTAAAGCTAAATGTTTAACATCAAAATTAAAAGAAAAATTTAAAGCCAAGTATCCAGATTTTTCAAAGATGAAAAGATCTGATAGGCGTGCTATAATTAGAGCGGTTACTCTTCCTTCTAATTATGATATGGAAAAGATGGGTAAAAGAGCTGAAGAGTATGATAAAGCATTTAGTGATGAAGAAAAAAATCGACACAAAGAAGAAGTGAAAAGAAAGGTTGATGTCGAAATTCCAGAATACAATTCAAATAACAATTAATTTTAAACAACTAAATTATGAAAAATATTATTATTTCTTTCACTCTATTTTTTATCTGCTTTATTATACCAAGTAAGTTAGATGCAGCTACTTGTAATGATAATTATAATTCAATACAACATGAACTTAATATTTGGGCATATGAAACTGGTAGTGAATGTGAATCTGATATGTGTGTAAATGGTGTTGAGGCTCTATGGACTTATGCTTCAGTTCAAAATTATCAACTTTTGGCAGCATGCTGTATAACTCATCCATTTAGTTGCTAACTAACCGAAATTAATTTTTTTACAAACCATCTACATTCAAATGTAGATGGTTTGTTTTTTTTATAAAAGATATAGATATATATTGAGTTTCTCTAATTAAAAAAGAAATAGTATTTTCGCATCGCTTTTGTTATAAGAAACAAAAGCGTTTTGTTTTTTTACTAAAATAAGTAAACATTTAGAGTATAGATTCCCATCTATAAAAGCTCAAAATAAACTTTACAAATTACTAATCTATGTTTAAATACTTTTTAGGAAATAGTCCATCTTGGTTCAAAATGACCATGATTGGTTTTATGATTGCTAATACAGTTTTATACTTCACCCTTCCTGAAGATATAGTTGGAACTGTCTTAGGATGGTTGTTTATTGGTGAGTTCATCTTTACTTTAGCGATGGCGCTTAAATGTTATCCTCTTCAGTCAGGAGGATTACTTGCTATTCAAGCATTGTTTTTAAACTTGACTACACCTAAGCATGCTTATGCTGAGGTTCAAGCCAACCTTGAAGTAGTACTTCTTTTAGTATTTATGGTAGCAGGTATTTATTTTATGAAACCTTTGCTGATGTATATATTCAGTAAGGTATTTACAAAAATAAAATCCAAAATGGCGCTGTCATTACTGTTCGTGTTCTTATCGGCAATACTCTCTGCATTTTTAGATGCACTGACCGTTACTGCTGTTTTGATAAGTGTAACAGTAGGATTCTATGGAGTATATCATAAAGTATTATCAAGTTCCAAAGACCTCGATGAAAGTGGAGTGCTAGATAGAGAGGAATTAGGTGGAGAAACATTGGAGCAGTTCCGTTCTTTTATGAGGAGTTTAGTAATGCATGGTGTAGTGGGAACAGCATTAGGTGGAGTTTGTACACTTGTTGGAGAGCCTCAAAATTTATTGATTGGAGAAAGATTGGGTTGGGATTTTATAGAGTTTTTTATGCAAATGAAAAACATCACACTTCCTGTATTTATCTGTGGAATGATAACAACAGTCATTCTAGAAGCTACTGGATTTTTTGGTTACGGAGCTAAATTACCAGAAGTAGCAAGAGGTATTATTGAAAAATATACAGAGGAAGCAGATGCTAAAAGGTCAGATAAAGAAAAATATGGTTTGATTGTTCAAGCTATTTCTGCGGTATTATTAATTGCAGGTTTGGCAATGCATATCGCTCCTGTAGGTTTAATCGGTTTAGGATTGATAATCGTACAGACTGCATTTATGGGAATCATCGAAGAGCATTCATTAGGACATGCCTTTGAGGAAGCTTTACCATTTACAGGACTTTTAGTTGTATTTTTTGTTATTGTTGCGATGATACATGATCAGCATTTATTTAGTCCAATTATAGAATGGGTATTATCATTGGAGATAGAACAGCAACCTTCCATGTTTTATTTAGCGAATGGTTTTCTCTCGATGATAAGTGATAATGTATTTGTTGCCACCGTATATATAGGTGAAGTAGAGAGTGCATTTAAAGCAGGTGACATTACTAGAGAGCATTATGAAAAATTAGCTATCGCAATTAATACAGGTACTAATTTACCAAGTGTAGCAACTCCAAATGGTCAAGCAGCATTTTTGTTTTTATTGACTTCTGCTATCGCTCCATTAATTAATTTGTCTTATGGAAAAATGGTAAAAATGGCATTTCCTTATACGATAGTTTTGGGAGGTGTTGGATTGCTTTGTGTGAAGCTCTTTTTGTAAGAGATATTTCTCTCAATTAATATAATATTACAATTTCGAAATAAAATCTATTTGATTTGTATGGCAAATAAAATAAGTTCTCTATATATTTAATTAATCTCTCAATAAAAAATTATGACACAGCAATTTAAAAAAGTTCTTCCTATTATCCTTTCAATCATTTTTGTTGGATTATTTTCAAACAAGAGTGAAGCAGTTGTTGCATTAAAAGAAAATTATAAAAAAACAGAAGTTACTAAAAAACAAAGCAATAAATATTTTTCAAAAGCATCTTTAGAAAAAAAACTTGCTAGGAAATTAAATTTGAAAGAAAAAATCTTACTTAGAATTACTAAACGAAAATTAAAAAAACAACAGAAACGTGCAAACAAAAGACTACAAAAAAAATCTAAAAGAAAAGGAAGTGGTAAAAATCAGATTGTAGCTTTAATTCTAGCAATTGTTTTAGGGTTGTTAGGAGTACATAGATTTTATCTTGGGTATACAGGAATGGGAGTTCTTTATATTCTTACTCTTGGGCTTCTAGGTATTGGTTTGCTGATAGATATTATTTTATTAATAATACCAAACGGTTTAACTCCAAAAGGGAAGAACAATTATCGAGATTAAAACTTAATGTAAAATTTTCGATTTAATGAGTTGATTTGCAAATTTATATATTAAAAATAGAGGTTAATGCGAAAGCATTAACCTCTATTTTTTTTGGGTATAAATTTGAAATTCAATTCCTTAAATCTTCACTAACTTAATCGAAGCAGCTGTATAAAAATCCGAATTTTTGATTCTCAAAATATATACTCCGCTTTCTAAAAAACTTACATCCAATTCTTTTGAAGAAATATCGATATCGTAAGATTTGATTAATATGCCTGAAGTAGATAGAATTTCTAATTGAGAATTTGGGCGAATATTTTCGCTAAATCTAACTGTGAAATTATCCATTACAGGATTAGGAAAAAGCGCTGCAATAATATCATCAGATGTGATTGTAACTGATATAGTTTCAGAATAGGTGAAAGTTCCATCATAATCTACCTGTTTCAATCGATAGTATAATTCACCTGAGATTGTATTATTATCAATGAAAGAATAGTTTTGAATATTATTTGAATTTCCGGTACCCTCTTGAATGTTTATTAATTCGAATCTATTTCCATCCAAGCTTCGCTCTACTTCAAAATGACTATTATTAATTTCTGATGCAGTACTCCATTTTAGAGTAACTATTTCTTTATCGACAACTCCTTCAAAACTGATTAATTCAACTGGTAACGGGTTATTACAACTACAAGGATTAGTAGTACCCGTAGCGAATGTAAAAGTATTGTTAGTATATGAAGTATTATATCCTTCTCCAGAGATAAACCAAACATCTAAATAATAAACACCTGGTGCGGTTTCAGGTATTATAGTTCCAATAGGAATTGGTACACCTGAGTTAGTAAAAATATTAGCAAGATTGATATTGGAAAGTTGCCATGTTTGATTTGGACTACTATTAATTAAAACATAATCATGTACATAGTAATTATCAACGTCATAAAAATTTAAAGGATTAGTACAAGAACATGGGTCATTGATACTTGCAAATTGAGGATTACTAATAACAATAGTTTGGGTAGTTGTTACAGAACAAGAACCATTATTTACAGTCAAAGAAATGGTAAATGTACCTGGAGTATTATAAGTATTAGAACAGTTTTGTCCCACACAGTCTGTAATTCCATCTCCATCGAAATCCCATTCATAAGTACTATTATTTGCATAAGAAGCATTGAAGTTAATAGTAGAACCAATAAAAGCATTATTAGGATTACCATTAATCGAGGTCGTTGGAGTAGGGAGCACTATAATTGTAATGATATTAGACTCTGCTATAAATTCAGAAAACCCCTGACGTCGAGCACATCTAACAAAATATGTAGTGACTGAAAGAGCAGATGGAGAATAAGAAGCTTGATTATTTGTACCAGAAGCTATATTCCAATTTGAAACAGGTAAACCAGTATTGGTAGTGGTCATCCATAAATATTCAATTGGAGAAGTTCCTCCTCCAGATGCAGGAATTACATTATTCAAAATAGAAGGCATAGTTCCTGGGCAAATGGATTGATTGGCATTAACTTCTCCTCCCATAGATGCATTCTGAGAAAGAAGATTAATTGAAAAAAGAAAAGCAAAAAGAAAAACTAAAGATTTGGATAATAAAGAAGAGACCACAGAGTGGTTAAATAAGTAGGTGTTTGACATGTTAACGGTTTTATATATAAAAAATAATTAATAAAAAATAATGTATGATATTCAATAAAGAATATACTAGATCAAATTATTTATCATAAAATGATTTATGATAAATAATTTTTTTTGTAAAAACTGTTTTGGGAAATAGAGTACTCTGTTTGTCAATCATACAAACATTAATCAGTATGGTAGTTTTAACTTATATTTTTATATTTAGTTTCATTTTTTTTGTTAAAAATAAATTAGTAAATGTATTGTTATAAACATTTACTAAGTACAAAAAAAAAAGCAGCAGTAAGAATTAACTTACTACTGCTTTTTTATATCAAAAATTCTAAACTATTAATTCGGACAGAAGAAGAAGTGATTTCCACATGTCTTCATAAAGTGAAGATCACAACCGTTAGCAGCTTTGATTCTAAATGCTTCTAAATCTCTAGAACTAGTAGGACTTAATTCTGCATATACCGTTCTATGTTTAGAGCTGAATCCCATGTTACCTCTAGTACCAGAAGTAACTCTAGTTTCGCTGAATTGATCTGCACTTGCATCTCCAAATCCACTATAACCCATCGCTTTATAAATTTCATCAAGGAATTGTTTATCACGAGAATTACTAGCAGCAGATTTCAATTTATTGTAGAAACCAGCAGCATCTAAGCTATGACTATTTCCAAATTCAGGATTAGTCCCTAGTTTTGTTAATACCTTAGCCGTTCTTCCTGAAGGAATATTGAAAATAATATTGCTTGAACCGTTACAGTCACATGTAGGTGCAACAGGAGCTTCAACAGTTTTTTCAACTTCTGCAGGAGGAGGAGTTGGAGCAGGTGTTTTAATTACTGGAGGAGGAGTTATTGATGCAGCTTTGTCGCATCCACCACACATTTTTAATCCTAATAAAAGAAGTAATAATGGAAGTAACCATAATAACCATTTCCAGTTAAATCCTCCACCGCCAGCTGCTGATTCAACAACAGGAGCAGCAGCAGCTACGACTTTCTCTTTTACCACTTTTTTAGCGACAACAGGAGCAGCTTTCTTAACTTTTTTGGCAACGACAGGAGCGGCTTTTTTAACTTTTTGCTTCTTAACAACTGGCTTGACTTCTTCTTTTTCAACTTTGATAGTTGAAACAGCAGCAGCTACAGCAGTTGCAGCAGCAGCAGTTGTTGCTATTACAGGAATAGGAGACTTTTCAGTTTCAAGACAACTACGACCTACTTCAGTTCCTTTACCATCTTTTAAGATGTGAAGAGAATATTTACCTCTTGAGATAGTTTCATATCTCTCTGGCTTATTTAAGTTTTTCAAAGCAGCAGATAATTCCCTATCTCTTCTTTTAGATGTTTTGAAACCTTCACTACGTAATCTTACAGAACCATTTTCTTTATAGACTACAAAATAAAGCTGACCATCTTTCTTGAATAGAGCAACGTTATTAGCTTTGTCATTTATCTTATGACCTTCGTACTCTTTACAAGGTAAGTAGTCATCTTCCTTTTCAGGTTCTTTAACAGGCTCAACTACTTTCTTAGGTTTATCAGTAGAAGCGACAACGGCAGCAGCAGTAACGGCAGTTGCAATAGCAGCAGTTTCTACTACTGGAGGAGGTGCAGCTTTTACTTCCGTAACTTCTAAACAGCTACGTCCTACTTCACGACCATTATTATCACTTAAAATATGAATACTGTATTTTCCTCTAGTTAGAGTTTCATACTTATTTGGTTTATTAATATTTGCCAATAAACCTTTCAATTCAACATCTCTATCTTTTTCAGAATTGAAACCTTCACTACGTAATTTTACAGAACCATCTTTTTTGTAAACTACAAAGTAGAATTGTCCATTTTCATGTTTGAAAAATGCAATATTATTAGCTTTGTCAGTTACAGTATGACCTTCATATTCTTTACATGGTAAGTAATCATCTTCTTTCTCAGTAGTTTTTTTAACGGACTTAACTACTTTTTTAGTTTCAGAAGAAGATGATGACGATGCTACAATACTAGCAGCAGTTGCAGCAGTTGCAATAGCAGCAGTTTTTACAACAGGTGTTTCAACAACAGGAGGTGCAGCAGCTTTAGTAGCTTCTTTCTCTAAACAACTTCTTCCAACTTCCCGCTTATTTTCATCTCTTAAAATATGTATGCTGTATTTACCACGTCTGACAGTTTCGTACATTTCTTTATTATCCAAATGGCGTAAAACACCTGATAATTCAGAATCTCTATCTTTAACAGAACCGAAACCTTCACTACGTAATCTTACAGAACCATCTTTTTTGTAAACTACAAAGTAGAATTGTCCATTTTCATGTTTGAAAAATGCTACATTATTTACTTTGTCATTTACAGTATGACCTTCGTATGCTTTACATGGTAAGTAATCATCTTCTGGTTCTTTTTTAGTTTCAACAACTTTTTTAGTCTCAGCAACCTTTTTGGTCTCAACAACTTTTTTGGTCTCAACAACTTTTTTAGTTGGAGGAACATCATCTGATTTTAAAGAAGATTTAATAGCACCTGCTCCTGCAACAGTAGCCGCTCCAGCAGCTAAACCTGAAGACGAAGAAGAAGAAGATGACGATGAAGATGAAGATGACGAAGATGATGATGATGATGATGATGATGATGAACCACCATTTTCACCTATAAATGTTGCCATTGCAGCTTTCATTTCACCTTCAGAATTAAAATCAATAGATCTTGCAATCTCTTGATGATTTCCAGCTTTTAATGTAAAAAAGTACTTTCCAGCGTCTGACTTATGGTGAACATATCTTTTTTCTAAAGGAGAATTTTTCTTAACAGAAGCGATACCATTATCTCTTCCAGCTTCAGCTGTATAAGCTTGACTTAATAATAATACACTTTTGTTCTTAGATTTATAAGAGAAAAAGTATTTTCCATCATTAGAGAATGAATCAAATCCCGTAGTATCAGTACCATTACTTTTGTAAAAAGAAGACTTCATGTATTCATCATCTTCATTACCTTTTCCTCCACCAGCTGCAGCACCAGCTCCTGCACCCGCTCCTGCACCCGCAGCAGCTCCAGCAGCTAAACCAGATGAAGAAGAAGAAGAAGATGATGATGATGATGATGATGATGATGCTTTTGTCATTTTAGATGATGCAGCTAATGCGCCGCCACCATTTACACAAATACCCATTGCACGTTTCATTT
>JALZVK010000353.1 GCA_023301005.1 Saprospiraceae bacterium
CCGTCTTCCCTTATTCCCTTCTTCCCAAAAGCGGTTTATGCTTAACCGAATGATAAGTCAAAGCCATATCAATACAATCCTTCAATTGTTGTTCAGGAATGGTATCATTCATATCAAAAAGAATAGCTCTATTTTTTTCATACTTAAAAGTATCGCCATAAAGTTCTCTAAAAGTAACGACTAACTTACTCGTACATTTAAAATAGATAGCATATTGCTCAGGCGTTTTAGGTTTCCAATCAATTCTAATAGTACTACCTTTTTTAGCGATATAACTAGGTTCGCCCCATTTTAGTGTTTCCTCTATTTCATCGATGGAATCATTTTCATTAGCCGTTTCAATAATCAAATTTCGCAAATGATTTAATTTAGTCTTAATCTCTTTAGAGTAAGATTTAAATTTTTCATCGACTTTAGGATTTCTGTTGATAGTAGTTTTTTTTGTTTTCATGATATGTAAATGTATTGTTATTTTTTTACCAAAGAGTTTTAAAAAATGTTTAGTAAAAAAAAACTCTGCGCAACTCTGTGCAAACTCCTTTCAAACTCTGCGGTAAAAAAAAAAGTTAGTTTTTATTTCCCCCAACCAAAGGTTGAAGCACAGAACTAATCAAAACCACCACCACACAACCAATCATATTCAACCACAAGTACGCCAAGTCAATGACTTCAAAATGATCCAATCCAAAAATAAGAAGAACTATCAATTCCCCCATAATAGCACCAATGAAAACAGCATTAGATTTGACCTTAGGCAAAAAGAATCCCACCACAAAAATTCCCAAGATAGTTCCGTAAAATAAAGATCCTATGATATTTACAAATTCAATTAAGTTCTCATAAAGAGAAGCATACGAAGCAAAAACAAGCGCAATACCACCCCACATCAATGTGAACATTTTAGCAGAATTCAAATAATGTTTGTCCGATTGATTTTTATTCCACGACCTTTTATAGAAATCAATTGTAGTACAACTAGCCAACGCATTTAACTCCGAAGCTATCGAAGACATCGCAGCAGAAAATATAACTGCTAATAATAAACCAATTAATCCTGTCGGTAAATGTTGTGTTACAAATGACATAAAAACATAATCGTTATCCTCTATGTCCATTTTAGTTCCTGTTCTTTTACCGTAGTCTTGTAACAATACATCTACATTTTTTCGAATAGCAGCATCTTCTTTATTTAATGATTTTAAATTGACTTGAGATTGAGCGATAGATGCTTCATTATCAGATTGAAGTGCAGCAACCATAGTATTGATTGCAGTTTGTTTTTTTTCAAAAACATCATCAAACTGAAGTTGTAATTCTTGAAGCTTAGCATTAGAAGAAGCATCTGCTTGTATTGTTTTTAAATTGGTAGGATTAAAATGAATAGGCGGTTTAGTGAATTGATAAAACATAAAAACCATAATCCCAACTAACAAAACAAAAAACTGCATTGGTACTTTAAAGATACCATTGAATAATAATCCCAATCTACTTTCCGTCAAAGTCTTACCCGAAAGGTATCGAGACACCTGCGATTGGTCAGTACCAAAGTAAGAGAGAAATAAAAATGTTCCTCCAAACAATGCTGACCACATGTTGTATTTATTTTTTAAATCAAACTCAAAATCTACGATATTGAGTTTTCCCATTTTTCCAGCTACACCCATCGCATCACCAAACGAAACCGTCGAAGGTAATTTCATTATCAAAATAATAAAGGCAGCAAACAAACCACCCATGATAATAATCATCTGTTGTTTTTGAGTTTGGCTTACCGCAGTCGTCCCTCCCGACATCGTATAGATGATAACAAGCACGCCCATTAATGCAATCGTCCAACTTAAGCTCCAATCCAATACCATGGACAAAATAATAGCAGGCGCATAAATAGTAATTCCCGCAGCTAATCCTCTTCCCAACAAAAATAAAAATCCTGTAAACTGTCGCATCCGCACATCAAACCGTTGCTCCAAATATTCATAAGCCGTATAAACTTTCAGTCGATAAAAAATAGGTAAAACGAATACCGCCAAAATTACCATCGCAATCGGTAATCCAAAATAGAATTGCGCAAAACGCATCCCATCATCAAAAGCTTGACCTGGCGTAGAAAGAAAAGTAATCGCACTCGCCTGAGTTGCCATGATGGAAAGACCAATCGTCCACCACTTCAATTCACGGTCACCTAATAAATAACTTTCGGTACTATCTACTTTTCGAGTTTTCCAAATTCCATAACCGACAATAAAAGTGAGCGTACCAATTAATACAATCCAATCAATAGGATTAAGAGTCTCCATAGGGGAAATTTTAAATAAACTTATTAAAGAGTAACAAGTCTAATAATTAGGAATATTTTTTTGTTAAAATGTAAAACGTAGTAATGAGTATAAAATGCAAAACGAGTACAAAGATGTACATCTGATTCCACGTTTTAAAGATTGGCGGAGGTGATTCTTGTGGTTGGTTTTTCATATGCGATTATCTATTTATAAATGACAAAGATATAAAATTCTATTAGTCATCTTTGTCATCTACAAGATGATCTTCGATAGGTCGTGGCTTATCAAAATTAGTCAATAACTCCTGGCAATCTTCACATATTCCTAGATGTGAAATTACTTTTCTCCGATCCTCTTCTTTCATTTGATTAGATAAAAATCGTCGAATCTTTTTATCATCCAAATGTTTTTGATTGCCTAAGATTCTCCAAAGGATTCCAATGACGGTTGCGATTGATAAGGCGAATAGTGCGAAGAAGATGAGTGAAAGCATATCTGCTGATTTTCAAATTTTAAAATAATGATTCTTATATCGCATAATACTTGAAGGTTGAAGGTCTCTGTGAAACTCTGTGCGTTCTTCCTCTGTGGAACTCTGTGATATAGCCAAGTTAGAAGATTATATCACAGAGGTCTTTAATTCTTATAACAATAAGATTGGATTCAAGAACTCTTAAAGATAAAAGTTATTTCACAGATTGAATATAATCCCCAACCAATTCTTCCAAAACAAATAACGGAACAGAACCATTCAACAAAACCACATCATGAAAATCTCTTAGATTAAATTTGTCTCCTAATTCCGTTTCTGCTTTTTTACGAAGTTCTCTAATTTTCAATTCACCCATTTTGTAAGACAAGGCTTGTGCAGGCCAACCAATATATCTGTCAATTTCAGTATTCACTTCATGTAAAGAAAGCGCAGTATTAGAAGCTAAAAATTCTACAGCTTGATCACGCGTCCAACCTTTGGAATGTAATCCAACATCTACCACCAATCGACAAGCGCGCCACATCTCATAAGTCATTCTACCAAAATTTTCATAAGGCGTTTCATACATGCCCGCTTCGATGCCGAGGTACTCCGAGTACAATCCCCAACCTTCTCCATAACAAGACAAATACGTATTTTTTCTAAATTCAGGAAAACCTTCTAACTCTTGCGCTAATGAAATTTGCAAGTGATGACCTGGAACTGCTTCATGCAAAGTCAAAGCAGGTAACACATATAAAGGTCTACTTTCTAACTTATAAGTATTCACCCAATAATTGCCAGCTTGATGATTTTCTAATGAACCGCCTGAGTAACGACCTCCTGTATAATTGGGTGCGATAGCAGCAGGGACAGGTTGAACGCCATAAGAATTTCGAGGAAGCGTATTGAAAAATTGAGGGAGCTTTCCATCCATTTTTTTAGACAAATAAGAAGCCTCCTTTAGGAGGTCTTTAGGTGTCTTCGCATAGAATTGTGGATCGGTTCGAAGGAACTTTAAGAAGTCGGCAAAGCTGCCTTTGTAGTTGACCTCTTTGATGATTTGTTCCATGTCGGCTCGAATACGAGCGACTTCTTTTTTTCCTTTTTCAAATATCTTATCAGAGGTAATTGGTAGCGTAGTAAAGTATTGCACTCGTTGTTCGTAATAAGCTTTTCCGTTAGGTAACTCGCTGGCTCCCAATGTATTACGAGTGCTTGGTAAATATTCCTTTTCCATAAATTCATCAAACTTACGGTAAGCAGGAAGTACGACTTCGGAAATAACTTGTTGTCCTCTTTTTTGCAAGTCAACTTGCGAGTCCGTAAGTACATTGTTATTTATCTTTTTAAAAGGTTGATAAAAACCACTCTCTGTCGGGTCTTCTACTAAGTAAGATTTTATCAATGCTTTATAATTTTTAACGATGACTTTGGGTTGAGTAATTCCTTTTTTAATTCCGAGTCGCATCAAGTTCATATTGTCGTCAAAGAACTGTGGGACAGCTTCTAATTTTTTTAAATAATTCTCATAATCAATAGCGGTTTCAAAAGGTAATCCTCTGACCATATATGAAAGGTTGGTATAGAATCCACCTTCGGCATTGAGTGGCATGAGGTAATCTTCAAAACCGATTCGAGCGATTTTGTCTTCTAATTGATATTTGAAAATACTATAATTGATTCTATCTTTTTGAGTTAAATCCTTTGGATTTATTTTTTCTAATTTTGCTAAAATGGATTTCCAATATTCCGCTTTTTCATTTTCTATTTCAGGACTGATTTTAGGAAGACTTGTCGGTTGGTCATTATCTTTTGTACGGAATTTCCATTCTTCATCAAAGATGGTGTGGAGTTGATTGTTTGAATCATTTGAAGTTTGACAACTTGTAAGGAAAATAAATGTTGTTAGGAAAAATAGGAATTGGTATTTCATTTTGTAGAAAGTTTGTTTGTGCAATATAAACAATAGTTTTTTTTTCTTCGACTTTGATAGAACACGGATGCCGCGGATTGAGCGGATTATCACGGATTTTTTTCTTTTAACTTGTATTTAAATCCAAACAAGAATAGAGGTCAATCCGCTAAAATCCGCTCAATCCGTGGCATCCGTGTTCTATCAAAAATTCCCTCGGCAAAATTCTATAAATAATTCTACTCTCTTACTTATCTTTGAGAATTATGAATACAAAAGAAGATTTTTTTAAAGAAATAGAAAATAGTGTATCGGAAGATACATTCGTTAGATTGACATTGAGCAAAAATGCAGATCGTTCTGCTACGCTAAAAAAAGTTTTAATCAAGTTAGCATTGATTAAAAAGCAATTGCAATTCTCTTTTGTATTTCGACATGAGACTAATGATGTGACTAAAAATTTTTCCATCAAAAATGGTTTAGAAGAAATTGAAAAACTGTTGGGTGATGAATTTTGGATTGCCAATTTATTTACGACTCAACATGATTTTGTTTTTGAAAAAAATAAAAAAGGCAAATTGAAATTTAGAAAAAGCAAACCAACTTTCTCTCAGATACCTGAACGTCAACACGACAAACCTAAGTCTGATTTTTTACAAAAAAATAATCCGACCGAAGGGCGGGCAACTTATTTACAAGAATTAGGAATCCTCGATGCTAATGATCGAATCCAAAAAGGGAAAGGTGATAAATACAAGCAAATCAAAAAGTTTATAGAAATCGTTTCTGATTTATTGAAAAAAAATCCACACGTTTTAGAATCAAAAAATGATGAACCTTTACGAATTGTCGATATGGGATCGGGGAAAGGTTATTTGACTTTTGCGCTATATGATTACTTGGTGAACACGATGAATTTGAATGTAAAAATTACAGGCGTAGAAATTCGAGAGAACTTAATTGAGATTTGTAACAATATCGCTACAAATTCTAATTTTGATAATTTACATTTTGAACAAGGTTTTATCGAAGGTTACGAATTACCTGAAACAGATATTCTTATCGCACTTCATGCTTGCGATACCGCTACGGATGATGCTATCGCAAAAGGTATCAAAGCGAATGCACAATTAATTATTTGTGCGCCTTGTTGCCACAAACAAATCCGAAAACAAATCAAAAATGATTCTGCTTTTGAAGCAGTTTTGAATTATGGAATTTTAAAAGAACGACAAGCGGAAATTATTACGGATACGATTCGTGCATTGATTTTGGAGGCGAATGATTATGCGACTAAGGTCTTTGAATTTATATCAATAGAGAATACGGGTAAGAATGTTATGATAGTAGGGCAACAACGAAAAAGTGAGCAACCACGGGATGTAACAATGTATTTACAAAAAGTGGAAGAGTTGAAAAAGCAGTTTGGGATTGAGGAGCATTATTTGGAGAAAATAGTTTAGTAAGTCTGCTGATACGATTTTAGAAATCGCATCAACAGACAAATATTAGTATTTAAAATTAATGAATAACTACAAGCTCTTAAACTCTATATTTATATTTTAGAGTCGGAGAATTTAATCAATTAATCATTTATTCGTATATTCAAGTGAAATATAAAAGTTCTAATTTCTCCAAAATATTAGATATGAAACTTTACTACTTATTAGGTCTAATTTTTTTCTCAATACAATTACAAGGACAAAGTGTTGATGACTGGACATGGTATAATCAAGGAAATTTTTATAGTTATGTATATGGACTCGACCAAGATGCTAATGGAGATATATGGTTAGGTACAGGGACAAAAGTTATAAAGTTCGATGGTGTCAATTGGGTTGAATATGATGTGATGGATGCTGGGCTTCCTTGGAATTCTTTTGTAAGGAGTATTGATTCAAGTCTGGGAGATGTGATATGGATATCAACGTTTAACCGAGTACTAGAATTAAATATAACGACTAATCAATGGACACTTCACGATCCAACGAATGGTGCGAATAGTTATAATGGTCAAACTATCAAAGTTGAATCTGCCGATAAAGTATGGTGGACTTCAGGTAATGGTTTGTGGGAATATGATGGAGTGGAATGGACATTTCATAATCTTAATCCATTAGCACTGGGGCTTAATATAAATGCGTCTAATTTTAATGAAATAGAAATTGATAATAACAAAAATAAATGGGTGACAACCTCATCTTCTATATGTATTGATTCTCCATGTTTTACTCCTACAGGTGTAATTCAAATAAATGATACCGATACTATACTTTATGATGGAGACAATTTTGGATTCCCTCAGGCACATTCTATGGCTATAGATTTGGACTCTGATAGTAATCCTATTATTGCTTTTTCCAATTATCAAACCAATGAAGTTTTTTATTCGAAATATAATAACAACCAATGGTCCACACCTGTGAGTGTGCCTTATAATGCATTTTTGTATGGAATGGAATTAGGTAATGAAGATCAAATGTATTTGTTTTTTAAAGAATTTATTGCTGTTGAAGAAAACGGAGTTTGGGATGTAATACCTTTAGATCCTGATGAAGTAACTTTTCCATTTGGGTGTTTATTAACGCCTGAAAATGATATTTATATAGCTGGAAGGTACACACCAATTAGTGGAACAACTAAGGGCGTTTTAGGATATTTGCCTCATCTAAATTATCGTGTAAGAGGATTGTTATATTCTGATTATAATCTTAATGGAACGTTTGATGGAATAGATCAAGGTATGAAAAATCAATTTGTTCAAACTGTAAATCAAGATCGAATTTCATTTTCAAATAATGATGGCGATTATAGTCTTTCATTTTTTGAACCGAACACTTATGAAATTGAAGGACTCTTACCGATGTATCATAGTTATGAAATTCCAGTAAATGGAATTCACTCAGTAGCACTTACTACAACTAACCCTAAGAGTGATGATAATAATTTTGGATTCGAACCTGATACTTCTGCGATTGATTTATCATTATCATCAACAGCTATAAATGGTGCCAATCCTGGTTTCCAAACTTGTTATATGATTAATGTAAAAAATAATGCACCTCGATTAACTGATGGGGAATTGATAGTCAACTTTGATGATTTGCTTACATTCGAATCATCTAATGTGACGCCAAGTTCAATTGATGGGAATCAACTGACTTTTGATTTACAAGAATTGGATTGGTTAGAAATTCAAAATATCAAAGTATGTTTTTTACTTCCTCCTGATCCGAATTTGATCGAGGATACTTTGAAGTACATCGCTTCGGTTATTCCTACAGATGGAATGGATTTGACTATGGAAAATAATGTGGATACACTTTGCCGACCTATAACGGGACCTTATGATCCGAATTTTATTGGAGTTCATCCTGCGGGGGTAGGAGTGACGGGAGATATTCCTTTGGCAACTACTAGTTTGGAGTATACGATTCATTTTCAAAATATAGGCTCAGATACTGCTAGAAATGTAGTGATAAGTAACCCTATAGATTCTAATTTAAATATTCTGTCATTGAATGTGTTGGGGTCAAGTCATGAGTATGAGGTCAGCTTTGTAGAAGAAGATCGATTGTTACAATGGACTTTTTTAAATATTAATTTACCTGATAGTTCTACAAATGAGATTGAAAGTAATGGTTTTATAAAATATAAAATTGATTTGGCTGCCCATGAAGTTGGTTCAATATTTACAAATGTGGCGGATATTTATTTTGATTTTAATTTACCGATTACAACTAATACAACTATCAATACTCTTATAGAGGAAACAGTTGCAATATTTGAAACTCCAACCGTAGAAAAATGTGATTATGAATTAAATCTAGTAGGCGATCAGTTGCAGCTTCAATTTCCGATTCTGGATAAATATAAAATTGAAGTTTATGATTTGAGCGGGAGGAAGTTAAAATCGACTTTGGTCAATAATACGAATACGACAATGGCTTTGGAAAAATTACCTAGTGGTTTTTATGTAGTGTCGATTGTTTCTAAAAGTTGTGTGGGGAGTGAGAAGATTTTTATAAATTAAAACTAAACTAAATTTTAATATAAAATTCATACTTAACATTTTCCTACTTATCATGATAGTAGTTACTATCTCCAATGAAAGTTTTGGACAAAAAACATCAGACGAATATTGGCAAGCAGTTTTATTAGCAGGAAGTTATTATGATAATGCTGATTATAAGGAAGCTGCCAAAGCTTATAAAGTTGCATTTGAAATAGAGTACCCAGAAGAGTTTGAGAATGATCGCTTATTTGCAGCTGCGTCTAATGCCATGATCGAAAATGAAGAAGGTGTCTTTTAATTTATTCCTATTAATACTTTGCAGTATTAATAAACTCTTCAAAAGTTAACTCTATATCTATTTTTTCTCCGTTCGGAAAATCAAGTTTTAGTTGTCCGTGGTTCTCCTCAGATACACCAATTTTTAATTCAGCAAAACTTTCAGTTATCGCAATAGCGAGGCAAGTTGGTGACTTTTGATTTTTAAGTTTTAATTCTTCCACATTATAGAACTCTTCTATTTTAATGTCATTACTTTTATCAATAGCAAATCTCATATTATGCTTATTGAATTTTCTACCATTTAATAATCTTAAATGCGTTCTAAAAAAGAATGGCAATTTAATTTTTAATTCAGATTCTAAATCTATAATGTCCTGTTCTTGTAGTCGATGTTTCAGTTCATTTTTATACCACCAAGCTCCACTAATAAAAGGAAACTCTATCGCATGTTGATGAATTTGTTCTTTATGATTTTCGAAATAAATTTCAGCATAATTATCATTTATTAATTCATCGGACTTTTGTTTTTCCCATTTTAATCGCTCTAACAAATTCACTTTGTTAGAAATTAAAATTTCTCCATCATTAACTCTTTCTCCAATTTCATTTCCCCAGCTTCCAATTTCTATCGAGTTATTTTCTTTAATATATTTCCGCCAAGTATTCTTATAAGGATTGACAGGATGCAGCGTTAATTGAATTCGTTGATACAATTCATATACACTCAGGTTTCGATTGAAGTATTTTTTAAGTCGTATATCTTTCGAATAAAAATTTTTAAAATTAGATAAATCATCCCAAGCTAAATCATTAAATACAAATTCTGAAACACTATTATTTTCTAATGTTTTGACTACGATACCATTTTTATCTCCTTCAATATTTTGCCAAATCGTAGATAGAAACACAAATGGAATTGTATGTCGTATTTCATAAGAAAAGTTTTCTGCTTCATTTCGGATGGATTCATGTAAGTCATCGATCGGAAACCATATCTCAGGTTCTTCTATTATAGTTCCTATTTCTTCATCTGTATCAGTTACACCACCTTCGTAATCTACACAAGGCCAAAATTCCAAACCACCTGAACCATGAAATAATGTTATGTGAGGATACTCTGGACTTTCACTAAATATTGGAATGGTTTCGTAATTATATTTTTTAAGTAAGTTTTCAAATTTTTGAGTAGAAACTGCTCGCCGAGATTCATAAAAATCTATTAAGTCAGCTGCATATTTTATTGACTCAACTTTATAAGCTTTTGAAGCGAGTTTATTTTCGAGTATTTGTGTAAATTCTTTTTTCATATTTGTGAGGGGATTGCTTTTGATAAAATGTAAGTCATTGTTATATAATGACAGATAGGTGAATACCTATTTTAGTTTATGCTCTATTAGTAAAGATTCTAATTCTTTATTAAGTTTCTTTTCCTCTTCGAGAGAATCTTCAAAATCACTATTGAGCATCTGGATTATTCTGATTATTTTTTCTTCAGTTTCGAAAAGTAAATTTTTACTGACTTGCATTCTTTTATTTATAATCCAATCTGAAATTAAGCCATCATAAAAATCTTCTAAAAATCTTGACATTCGTTGTACGAATTGAAAGTAATCAATTTGGTAATGCAAACTAACATCATTTAATTCATCCATAAAATCATCTAAACTAACATTAACTTTTCTCACATCTTTAATCATTAATTTTAGATACTGTTTTTCTTTGAAGCCAACATAAGTCATTACGTATTGTCCCCAATCTTTAATTACTTCAAGACTATCTTTTAATAGATGAAGCTCTTGCAATACTTTTTTACCTGCATCAATTGCTTCGTTTATTTCTTTTCGTTTAGCTGATTCTTTTCTGGCTTCGGTTTCCAATATGATAATATCATCTGCTACATCTTTATTCCTTAATTTTAGTTGATTTTTTTTATCTAATAAAACCTTCGCGTAAGTTTTGTCTATTCTACTTAATTTTTCAAGTTGCTCGTTGAGGACATTCAATTCAAATTTTTTAGTATTAATCCTTTCCTCTAACTCTTGAGTTTTCAAGATATTAATTAAATAATATTGCCGTTCTCTTTCAAATTGTTTTTTATCATTCCCTAATATTTTTGAGAATAAATTTCTAATATTTAATGATTCTAGTTTTTCAAAAAACAATTCACTTAATTTTATTTTATCATGAAGTTGTTCTAGTTCTATTACTCTTTCATCAATTTTATTTTCAATATTTTTGGTATGTAAGATTATCTTTTCTTTGAGTTGTTGCTGTTCATAAAGTTTGGCTAGTTTGATGTCTAGATCTTTCATTCTGTTTTTATTTATGTAAATATATTGTTATTATCCAAGTTGTTTCTTCCCATTCATGAAGTCAGGATTCCATGCCAACAAAGCTAATAAGACTGCCATAGATGCTGCGCCTCCAAAATCATTCGTTCCATTTACAAGATGTACAATTGTAAAGACTAACATAAAAACAGTAAAGAAACCTGCTAGAGGTCTTCTCCATTTTGGTAGCCAAATAAGAACTCCTGCTGCTAATTGCATGACACCAAATACATTCCATATAGTTGACGAAATGCTATCCATCATAGAGCAAGGTGGTTCTAAAAAGTTTAGAAATTTATCTGTTCCAATCATTAAGAATAGAAGACTACAAATAGCGGTGACTATTTTTGTTAGGTTCATAGTGTGTATTAATTTAATTGTTGGTTTTACATTTTGATTTACTATTCGAAATATACATTAAAAGATTTATAACTCAATACTTCGTAACAAAAGTTAATATGAAATAGAATTTTTGTGTAAAGGATTGGTATGGAATGATTTTTCGATAGAAGAGTTTTAGTATCTCTTATGAAAATGAGCTGAAGACTTATTTCTAAATCGAACACTAATTCCAAAATTAAAAAATCTAAAAATGAAGATTTCAAATTACCTACTATTACTTTTTATCTCCATTACGATTGCGAATATTAGTTGCAAATCTGAGCAAAAAACTATTTTAGAAACAGGTTGGTATTATGTCGTTGATATTCCAGCCAAAGGAGTGGTACAACGACAATTGGATAGAGGCAAAGAGTTGTATCATCTAAAAGAGCAACCGATTTTGACAGCTGCCAACTTTAAAGATGTTTATATTTATACTGGAATTAATGCCAATGGTATGCGTATGGAATTAGACGAAGAAGGTATTCAATTGTGGAGTGAAGCAACTGGTAAATGGGTAGCGAAATATGTTGCTTTTGTTTACGATGATGTATTGGTTGGAATTCAAAGAGTTGCTACGAAGGACCCAAGTGGTGGAACGATTATTTATAAAAAAGAATATTCCGAAGCGGAGCTTCTAAGTATGATTGATGAATTAGGATTTGGAGAAAAGGAGAAATAATAATTGATTGATGAATTCGCTTCGCTCATTGTTTTTTATTTAAAAATATAAAATGAGCGAAGCGAAGCTATCAACTATCTAAAAGAATTTCCTTTCTATATAGAAACTCTTCATCTGAAATAATTCCTTTTTCTCTTAAGTTATTTAATTTTAATATCTCATCAGCTACATTTGCATTATCCATTTCATCCAATGATTTTTGTTGATAATAGTTTAAGCCATTATATTTTCTATCAAAACTTTCTTCACTTGTCAAGAGATATGATACTCCAGAAATCCATCCAAGAATAGTAGGAATAAAAGTCCAACTAAAAATGAAATATAATAGTCCTGACCAATATTTACCTAGATAAAATTTGTGGATTCCAAAGCTCCCTAAAAAAAGGGCAAGTAGTGCTGCTATTGTTTTGTCTTTCATTATTGAGGATGTTGAATTTATCTAATAGACTTTTTACTCTTTAAAATTGCTTCTCTGAAATTTAGATTTTTTTGATAGTTTTTCTAAAAAAATCATTGAATAGTCCTTCTATTGAATTATTTTTTTAGGAAAAATAGCGAAAAAAGATGTTTTCAGAGAAATGATTTTTAAAGGGGAACAAGTCTAATAGACTTATTTTTCCTTTTTTTTAAAGATAGTAAATAAACCTAATTTGACAAATTACTTTCCTTTCCTTTACGTTTTCGTCTTACTGTTCTTCTTTCCATTCTATTGGTAACGGTATATAATTTTCGATTTAATTTTTCAACTGAAGCGGTTAAACTATTTTCACCTCGATAATTATAATCAACAGTATAAGGAAATGGACTAAGTGGTTGCACACCTTCTTTCGTTCTGATCACCAACGCACTCTTCCCTCCGAATCCTGCAACTTTTACCATCTTTCCATCTTTTTCTACCATAGCTTCTTTTTCATGTACATATCCAAATTCAGCATAGAAACGATGATCCATTGGAGGTTCAAGATTAGAAATATTTTTTAATTTAGCATCAAAAATATTACCATCAATATTTCCATCTCTGATAGCTTCGCTTACATCAGAATAATAAAAATAAACAGGACAGAAATTGAAAGCTTTATCAAATGATTTTAGAATGTCAACATGAAATTGCTTCATGTAAGAATTTTCTTTTTTCGCTTTTTCAGATTTTCCAATTTCTTTTAGTTTGGCAATTTTCGCTTCGTTGGTAGGAAGCCTGACGAGTAGTACACCATTTTGAAATCTGCTTAATTGTTTGGTAGCAGAATCTTTTCTTTGATTAAGACTTTTGCAGTTAGTAAATAAAAGTATAATCAAGAGAGGTGATAAAATTTTAAGGTTTTTCATTATTAGTAAGAGTTTGGTTATTGTAAAAGTAATGGATAGAATTTTTATAATTGAATTTAAAATTGATGATAAGTCAGTTTTCTAAAAAGTTACACAAACTTAGCCCTCTAACTCAACTTTTTTCCTTGATGAAAAAAGTTGCAAAAAAATCAAGACTTAATTTTGAAAGTCAACAGTTCTAAATTCAATTTTAGCCACGCAGC